>JANWJM010000100.1 GCA_025449475.1 Thermoactinomycetaceae bacterium | reverse complement strand
GAGGTTTTAGCTTTTCCATTTTTTTCGAAAATCCCGATAAAAAGCAAACTAATTAAGATAATTGTGGTGATTCCCACGCATAACCAATGTGCAAACGGAAAACGATGTGAAAAATCTTCAATCATATAATAAAGAATATGATGCTCATAACTCGTATAATAGCGTAGCATCTGCCAGATTTCACTCCTTAACCAACAAACATATTCTATTTTCAAAATACAGTAGTATGTATATTTACGTTTTTTTACCTTTTTGAACAGATGTTATCTCATGTAGTAAGCAAACTACATTATACTGAAAAATCATTGAAACATTCTATTACCATTATTTCAACTTTTCCCTCAACAATTCCTCCCATTTTTTGTGTGAAAATAACTCAATACAAAAATAAAAACCCTGTTAATCCGAAACAGGGGTTCAAAAAGCATGAAAATCGATCTCATCCTGAATAGTTTACAAGATTACTATAAACGGTCTTCGATTTGTCTTTCTTCTGGTCTTTCTCTCGTTGCTGATTTTTCACGGGTTGTTGAGAAGCATTTTGATAGTTGTTTTCTTCAACTGGAACTTGCTCTCTCTTTAACACGGTAACTTTTTGTACCTCATCTTGGAAGGTTTGATAACCCGATTGTGATTCATGCGCCTCCGATGATGCACCATAATTTCCTTGACCGATGGTACGCGGCGGAAAAAGTGGTTGATCATCTAATAGCGTGTGTACCACTGTCTCTTTCAGAATGTTTTTGATCTCCTCGCTACGATACCCACTCTCCAAGCTTTTGATCCACTGATAGACAGGACCATCTTCCGGTGTAAAAGTCACATTTCGCTGAGTTGGCACATAGTCTCCACGCATGTGAATCTGCTCTTTTAATGTTTGAGCATCGCAGATGGATTGCAACGGAAAGTAGTTATTTCGCAAGTAGGACTGAATGCAATACTTCACCAACATCGGAAATTGACCCTTGGGTAAAATCTCATACCAATAACGTACGAGACGGTCCTTTTTTCCCAGATAAACTCCAACAGTAATAGAAGACATGACCAGCACCTCCGATAGATCATTAAAAAAATTTTAAATTACTCTAATGATATTAATGGTAGCAGTATACGAATAAATTCGTCAACCGAATACTTTGTCGAAAGATAGCAAATATACTCGCAAACGAAAAAAACATGCTCATCGCATGTACAATTTATTATCCTACCATGAGATAGACGCTAAAATTTAAAAAAAAGATGTAAAAAATTAATATGCTAGATCACAAATTGTTTGTGCCTTTTCCGTATACAATGATACATTTCTTGATTGCCAATCCTCCTGAATAACTGGAAATTCGGATGTGTATTTACCTCAAAAACCCAAATATTGTATTGTTTGTCAACTCCTACATCAATTCCTAATTCTCTTAAACCTGAAAAGCGCCTATTGAGTATTTTAGCAATTTCTTTGGAAATATAATATATTTCTATGAAAATTTTTTTGGCTTTTTCGTGATCTTTTGATGTGGCTAAATATAATGCCTTGAACACATCATAAGGCTGACCGCCTTTACAATAATTGGTCACAATCTTCCCGGGTTTCGCAATCTTTGCGGCAATACCGGAAACAAGCCATTTTCCATTTGGTTTTTGTAAGATCACACGAATATCAAAAGGTCGGTCTCCCACACATGCAAGGGAAATCCCTTTTTGAATAATGTATCTTTGCGAGGGAATCAACTTTCTGCCTACGAAACGCAGGAGCTGGGAGTACGGAAGCACTCGGCTGCGAGACAGATCCTTGTATTCAAAACGGTAGTGATTGATTCGGCGAATACGAATAATGCCTCCACCACCCGTTCCTTTATCTGGTTTTAAATAGACGACTGGATATTTTTCCAACATATCGTGTAATGCCTCAGGGGAGTACCATCTTGTTTCAGGAATATAGGATGACAATTGGGGATGATTCAAGATAACAGCTGTTTTGAGTAATTTACTTGCAATTTGTTGATATCTCACTCTTCTCACACAGAAGCCCTCCTTTTTGGTATCCTATTCTCAAATACCTATGAAAGATATCAACAAACGCCTATTTTCCCTTCAGCGGAGGAAAAGCCAAAATAATCTGTGTTACAATGGATGTATTTCAAAGGTTGTCAACCGATGATGGACGCGACGCTCCAGTGAAGCTATGGCGATTCAGTGAAGCAATTCAGAGATGAAAGAAGGGTTTCGATTGAGTGCCAGAATTTTGATTGTGGAAGATGAAAAGCCGATTGCGGATATTTTAAAGTTTAATCTGGAACGTGAAGGTTATAAAGTTCAATGTATTTACGATGGAATGGAAGCGATTGAAACAGCGATCGCACATCCTCCAGACCTGATGCTATTGGATGTCATGTTGCCAGGTGCGGATGGAATTGAGGTCTGCCGCCAAGTTCGTCAGCATGAGGATTTCCCGATTATTATGCTTACCGCCAAAGATTCAGAACTCGACAAAGTACTGGGCTTAGAAATCGGAGCCGATGATTATGTCACCAAACCTTTTAGCAACCGAGAATTACTTGCGCGAATTAAAGCCAATCTACGCAGAACCACACAAAAAAAACGATCCCATAAAAAATCGGATGAATCGTCCTATACCGTGGGGGATTTGCAAATCGATGAAAATAGCTTTACCGTGAAAAAAAATGGAAAGACCATCGACTTAACTCAACGGGAATTTGAATTGCTGTTATATATGTCGAAACATGTCAATCAAGTTTTAACCCGTGAACACTTGTTGCAATCCGTATGGGGCTATGATTACTTTGGTGATGTGAGAACAGTGGATGTCACCATCCGTCGCTTACGTGAAAAGATTGAAAATGATCCAGGTGCACCTCAGTATATCATCACGAGAAGGGGAATCGGATACACCATGCGGAATCCTCAAACTGAACGGTGATACAATGAAAAAATGGATGCGATATGTAAAGAGTGTGCAATGGAAATTGGTAGGGATCTACCTTTTTCTCCTCATCATCACCATGCAACTCATTGCGGTTTATTTCATTCGATCCTTGGAAGAGGAGTATATATCCAATTTAGAAAAAGATCTCCAGTCTCAAGCCATCCTCTTGCACTCACACGTCAAAGAGTTATTAAACAAAAAGTTACCGACTGAACAGACGCGAAAAGAGGCAAATACGTTACTTACCAAGCTGGTCTATCTGAAACTCAAAGAACAGACCACACCCAATATTGAAATTCAACTGATTGATCAAGAGGGGTTTATTATCAGTACCACATCTAATAACAAAAACATTATTGGCAACAAAAATATTCTGTTAAGTTCATTATTAGGAAAATCGAATCAAACACGAATTCGGCGGGATCAATATACCGGTAAAAATTATCTGATTTATGTTCATGAAATCAAAAACGATGAGGGTGTTCAGATTGGAACCATCTACATGGAAGCATTGTTAGAAAAAACCTACCAATCGATTCGGAACACCAGTGTTCAATTTATTCAAATTACAAGCATTTCGATGGCGATTACGGCTATTTTGGTCATTATCTTAGCTCGAACAATTACAACCCCTGTGAAAGAGATTACCAAGCAAGCAACGGCAATGTCGGCTGGGGATTTTGATCGACAAGTGGATGTGCGTGGGGATGATGAAATCGGTCAATTAGGTCATGCATTCAACCATCTTGCTTCGCATCTACGTGAAGCCCTCTCCCAAAAGGAGGAAGAAAAGAAGAAGCTTGAATCGGTACTCGCCAATATGAGTGATGGAGTGATTGCAACTGATTCCAATGGGAAAATTATTGTGAAAAATCACCAGGCTGAAAAAATACTTGGTCATTCCATCCAGACGGATCAACCGATTGAGCAAATTATTCCCATGGATGAACCATTACCTTTCCCGTTGCACACGACGAGGCAATCTTATATTGAACTCCACGCCGATAGCATGGAAGATCATACCATTGTGAAGATCACATTTACTCCCATTCAAAAAGAAAACCAAGAAGTGGTAGGCATGGTGGCAGTATTGCAAAACGTCACCAAACAAGCCATGTTGGATCGCCAACGAAAAGAGTTCGTGGCCAATGTATCGCATGAATTACGCACACCTTTAACGACGATTAAAAGCTACCTTGAAGCTTTAGCAGACGGAGCGATTCACGAACCCGAGATTGCAACACAATTTTTAAAGGTAACCAATCAAGAAGCGGATCGCATGACTCGATTGATCAATGATTTGTTACAGTTATCCCGGTTGGACGCAAAGAAAGTCCATTTCGAGAAACAACGTTTTAAGCTCAAAGAGTTGTTAACGGCCGCAAAACATCGATTTTCTGTCCAAGCCCATCAAAAAAATATTGACCTTACCCTCGATCTTCCTGAGCATCTTCCGGATGTTTATATCGACCCCGATAAAATCAATCAAGTGTTGGATAACCTTATCTCCAACGCAATCAAATATACACCTGGAGAGGGGTCCGTCCAAATAAAAGCGGAGCATATCCAAGACGGAATGGTGAAAGTATCCATCTCCGATACAGGAATCGGCATCCCCAAAAAAGATTTGGATCGAATTTTTGAAAGGTTTTACCGAGTGGATAAAGCACGCTCCCGCGACATGGGGGGGACTGGTTTAGGATTGGCGATTGCCCAAGAGATTATACATGCACATGAAGGCGACATTCAGATCGAGAGCGAGTACAAGAAAGGGACAACGGTTTCCTTCACTTTACCTCCTTGCCAAGCTGAGGTGATTCGATGACTCAAAAACGATGGGAACATATTAAAACCATTCTGTTAACATTTTTGATTCTACTCAGTTTTGTCTTAACAGGCTATCTTATTTTTAGTACACCTTCGTTTGAGGAGAGTAGTGATGGATATTTGCGTCCTCCCTTTATTGGGGAAGAAAAGAATAACCAACAAAGCGTGTATCAACTCGCATCTCCTTTTCAACTGATAACGCACTATCAAGGGAATCACGCCTTAACGCTACCTCAAGACCAAAACTTCGATCACTTATATGAGATGATTCGCGAAGCAGAGCTAAAAAACTTTGCTGAAATCAAACCTACACCTGAACAATGGGAAACCATCTTTGGTGAATCAGTGGGGGTTGAACTGCATTTTCTACATGATACAACAATTGGGCAATTGGATTCCTTTTTTAAACGAACCGTCTTTCGCGAACAACCATTGATCAAAGATCAAAAAAAGATTGGTCGCATTATATTTTTTATTCAACCAACGTCCAATACGATCGATGCTTGGTTTATTTCCGATGAGACAAAGACGGTGATTCAAGCAGAGACATTTCAGATCAATGCCCAACAGCTGGATCGACAAATTCACCAAGCTGCTATAAGCAGCAAGTATTCATTGATCCCCTATCCAACCAATAAACGAGCGCCTTGGAACAAAGAAAACGAGAAGGTTCCTTTTTCTCGTATCATCTATCTCCCTCGAACCCCTTTTTCGATGGAGACTTTGACCTACAATCTCCGTGAAATCGATATTGAACATATGAAACAATGGCTATTTACAGATCCAAGTGTTGCTCCCATCCAACTGAATAACAATGAATCGTTGTATATGTATAATGATCCCAATATGTACAACGACCAAATCATTACCTACAATAAGCAAAAAAACACAATGGTCTATACCAATGCACCCACGAAAACAGAAAACCAACCGATGTTGGTGCGAGAAGAGCTTGATGAAATCAATCAATTTATTCAAAGACATCGTGGATGGACCAATATCTATCGACTGGACCAGATAAAAACCGAAGATCATGCCAATGAATATATTTTTCGTCTTTTTGTGAACCATTTACCCGTCTATTGGACACCCTCTGAAACCAGCAAGATGATCGATCCTGACATCATCCAATTCCGAGTTATCGCGGGGAGCATCAATAAATATTCGCGATCTTTACACTTCTTGTCAAAAGAGGTGGTCAATAAGTCTACAACCACGATGCCGGATCAAAACGAAATCCTAGCACTGCTAAAACAACACAAGATCAACCTAATCCAAATCAAAAGGCTTTACCCCAGTTATCAAGCGATTCCCTTTCAGGGACAAACCGTGCAATTGACTCCCATCTGGACCGTTGAAATGAATGATGGGAAGATTCACTTTCTCTCTACCTCACAAAAGGAGGAGGGATAACCGATGGACTGGAGCCGTGCGAAGACCATTTTTATTATCTCTTTTATTTTGCTAGATCTTTTTCTAGCCGCCCAAATTAATCAAATGATCGAACAAAAATCAAATTATCTTAAAACAGATGAGATCTCTGAAGAACAAATTCGTGAATTGCTTGAAGCCCATCAAATCGAGATCACGGCAACGATCCCCAATCGGACGACTCAAATTCCTGCACTGCAAGCAACCATCACACCCATCTTAAACTGGGATTATGATGAAAAGTGGGTCTATCATCATTCATTTAAACCACCTATCCCCGCGCCTGATCCGGAAACGTTGCAAAAATACCTGAGGGAAAAATTTCCCTTTTTTCATGAGTACACATACTCAAAAGAGCCATCCAATCCAAACCAACGCATCTTTCTACAACAGTATAATCATCATCCTATTTTTGATGGTAAAATTGTATGTAATCTCAAGAATGGACAAATGGTGAATATTCAAGTCCTGCATTTTCAGGTCAAAGACCGAGTCAATGTCGATTTTATCTCATTCAACCATGCTTTGTTTAATTTTATTGCGCGTGAAAGCTTGCCGAAAGGAGCAAAAATCACAAGCATTGAATTGGGCTACCGTTCCATGTATTATCCAGGACCCAATGAAGTGATTTTAGTTCCTGTATGGCGTTTTACAGTGGACAATAAACAACACTATTATATCTATGCAACGACCAACAACCTCAATGATCATACTGCTTGGAAAACAAATAACCAAAGAAAGTAAGGTTTGATAGATGAGATTTAGCATCTTAGCGAGTGGAAGTTCCGGAAACGCGATATTTGTGGAGTCTGAGAAACGAAGAATACTGATTGATGCGGGGCTCAGTGGAAAACAACTGGAACAACGTTTGCGGTTGATTGGCATGGACCCTTCAACCATTTCAGCGATTCTTATTTCCCATGAACATATCGATCATGTGAAGGGATTGGGGGTGTTTTCTCGTCGTTATCAAATTCCTGTCTATCTGAATGAAGCCACTTTTCAATCTCTTCCTAAAAATGTAGGGGAGATTCCTCCCTCATTGATTCACCTGATCGAAACAGGAAGCTCGCTTGAATTGGACGATCTTTATATTGATTGTTTCCCTATCTCACATGACGCTGCGGATCCGATGGCTTTTACCGTGACTCACCAAGAGGAAAGATTGGCTGTGGTAACGGATCTAGGGTATGTCAATCAAAAAATCATTGATCGTGTGGCAGGAGCGGATGCATTTATCTGGGAGAGTAATCACGATATTGAAATGTTGCGAATGGGTACATATCCGTGGAATGTAAAGCGAAGAATTTTAAGTGATATTGGTCATTTATCCAATCAAGACGCTGGAGAGGCATTAGCTGCATGTTTACAGGGAGATGGGCAACAGGTCTTTCTGGCTCATCTAAGTAGGGATAACAATTTGACCGAACTTGCTCATCTTACCGTCAAAAACATCCTGGAAGAAGCAGGTTTCTCGGTTGGTCGATCTGTTCAATTATTGCAAACTTTTGAAGATCGCCCCACTTCTATTCATGAAGTGAAACGGAAAGTGTTAAAATAGTGACAATTACCACGTAAAGGAGGTACTTTTTTTGGGTTATTATGATCCAAATAACCAACGAAAATCGCCATCCGTTATTTTTATATCATTGATTTCGGCCATTATTGGAGGACTGGTCGTTGCGCTCGTCCTTACGCCCATCTTCTTTTTAGCGGACTACTTTACAAACGACACAAACGAAAATAAACCCGCGGAAGATTCCTTGCCTCAGCAACAGGTCGGAGTCAAAGTAAACACGGATATTACATCGGCCGTGAAAAAAGTACGCTCATCGGTTGTAGGAGTGATTAACTATAAAACGTCCTATGATCCTTTAAATCCTGAAGGGGTTCAGAGAGGAACGGGTTCGGGAATTATCTTTCGCAAATCGAATGGGAAAGCTCTTGTCGTGACCAATCATCATGTCATTTCCGGTGGTTCAACGATCCAAGTGATGATTCCTCACAAGAATAAATCAAAAACCGTTGATGCGAGGGTCTTAGGAAGCGATGATATTACCGATCTAGCTGTATTGGAAATCGATGACCAATATGTAACAACAGTGGCCCAATTTGGCAATTCTGCAACGCTGCAATCAGGCGAACCTGCGATTGCCATTGGAAGTCCGCTCGGGCTAGAATCTTCCATTACTGTTGGTGTCATCAGTTCTCCGAAGCGCACCATTGAAATTCCCAATACCACGATGTCGACGGACGTTATTCAGACCGACGCTGCGATCAATCCCGGCAATAGTGGTGGACCCCTTGTAAATGTAGCTGGTCAAGTAGTGGGGATCAACACGTTAAAGATTGCGCTGCAAGGAGTGGAAGGACTTGGCTTTGCCATTCCCGTCAATGATGCGCTACCTATTATTGAAAATCTTATCAAATACGGCAAAGTACCTCGACCGTATTTGGGGGTTTCGCTGGTTGACTTAAAAGATCTCCCCCCCAATGTTTGGTATGACGCACTTCGCCTTCCTCAAAACATCGAAGGTGGTGTTGTCATTCGTTCGGTTAATTTCGGTACCCCAGCAAGCAGTGCCGGATTACGCCCGAGAGATGTGATTGTGCAACTAGATAATCAACCGATTCAGTCGAGCTCCGATCTACGGAATTACCTATACAAGCAGAAACAAATCGGAGCGAAAATTACCATCGTCTTTTACCGCAATGGTCAAAAACAAACGGCTACGACCGTTCTTCAGAAAGCACCTGACGACTCACCCTAAATTGAAGAACATCGTATACAAAATCGCTATCGGGAAGCCCATAGCGATTTTGTATACCCTTTTTTCTACAGTAGATGCTTCGCTTCCCTTCCAATATGTCCTATGATACAATGTTTTTTGACTATTGGCAGTAATCTCGGTTTTTCTATCTTTCCTTATCATCCTTTTTCCAAAGGGGCTATTTCTATGAAAACTTGGTATAGTTGTAATCTCCACGTTGACATGGTGATTGAAGAAATGGTCGATCAAACCGAAAATGCGCCCATCTTAGAGGTGACCAACACTTCTCACCCCTGCCATTGGTGCGGAAAACGAGCGATCTATCAATTACAAACTTTGTCAGAAGAAGAAAGGGAACAGCAGTGAAGATTCAAATCATTTGTGTAGGGAAACTCAAAGAAAAATTTCTTATTCAAGGATGTAATGAATACAACAAGCGCATTACCCCTTATGCTAAAATTTCAGTAATTGAGCTCGCCGAGGAAGTTCGAAAAGAGCCACTCTCCCCCGCTGAAATTGATCAGCTGTTGACCAAAGAGGCGAAACGGATCGAACAATGTCTTCTGCCAAACAGTTACAAGATTGCCCTTGCAATCGAAGGGAAGCAAATGTCTTCAACCCAATTGGCTCAACAACTACACCGATTGACCCTTTATGGACAGAGTCATTTAACGTTTATCATTGGCAGTTCTTACGGACTGTCTTCACGCATCCTCTCACAGGCGGATTTGTTGCTCTCGTTTTCCCCAATGACTTTTCCGCATCAATTGATGCGTTTGATCTTACTCGAACAGATTTACCGTGCCTTTAAAATCAATCGAGGAGAAATTTATCACAAGTAAGTCTTCAGAATCGATGAGGGCAATATAAAAAAAACCCACACTTCTGTGGGGATGATGTTTGATTGATATTCTCCTTTTCGATTACGCATAAACAGATCGAACCTGAATCGTTTGATCTCGACCTGGACCTACCGAAAAGATGGTTAATGGAATCTCAGAAAGTTGTGTAATGCGCTCAATATAATGTTGTGCTTCAATCGGTAATGCATGAAAGTCCCGTACATGAGTTATATCTTCTTGCCAACCGGGCAGTTCTTCGTATACCGGTTCACACTCTGCCAATAGGTCGTAATTGGCGGGATAATTTTCAAGGATTTCTCCTTTATATCGATAAGCAGTACAAATCTTAACTGTTTCCAAACCTGTTAAAACATCGATGGAGTTGAGCGAGAGTCCCGTAATACCGCTCACACGCTTCGCATGTCTTACTACCACAGAGTCAAACCATCCTACTCGCCTTGGTCGACCGGTTGTAGTTCCATATTCACGACCGATTTCACGGATTTGATCCGCGATGTCATCGTGGAGTTCTGTTGGAAAAGGTCCATCTCCTACACGTGTAGTATAGGCTTTCGCAACCCCGATCACTTGATTGATTTTGGTAGGTCCAACCCCTGAACCAATACAGACACCACCTGCTACAGGATTGGAGGATGTGACAAATGGATATGTTCCTTGATCGATGTCTAACATCACCCCTTGTGCTCCTTCAAAAAGCACTCGACTTCCTTGATCAATCGCATGGTTCAATACCACCGATGTATCTGTAATAAACGGACGAATCCGCTCCGCACACTCCATGATTGGATCATAGATTTCGTCAAATGTAAAGCCATCCACTTCATATACTCGTTCCAATAATTGATTCTTTTCTTTTAAATTGCGTTTTAGTTTTTCGGCAAAGGTCTCCGGGTATAAAAGATCGCCAACACGAATTCCAATTCGGGCTGCTTTATCCATATAGGCAGGTCCAATCCCTTTTCCGGTAGTGCCAATTTTACCATGTCCTTTTCTGCTTTCTTCGGCAAGATCCAATCGAATGTGGTAAGGCAGGATCAGATGCGCTCGATCGGAAATCTTTAAATGTCGGGTCTGAAATCCGTTCTTCTCTAAGTAATCCAATTCTTCAACCAACGCTTCTGGATGAATCACCATTCCATTGCCAAGTACACAGATTTTATCCTGGTAAAGAATACCAGATGGGATCATATGAAGTTTGTAGCGTTTGCCATCATAGACAATGGTATGTCCGGCATTGTTCCCACCTTGGTAACGTGCGACAACTTCAGCTTTCTCAGCAAGGAAATCGGTAATTTTTCCTTTCCCTTCATCTCCCCACTGTGTTCCTACAACGACCACTGTAGACATTTTGCTGCCTCCTAATAATACGAACGATACTTTTATTTTATCAATGAATTGAAGGGTTCGTCAATAAATAGACGAACGTTAGAAAGGAATATCTTCATTTTGTTCGTCTGATGGACCAAAACGGGTTTCTAAGCTTAAAAATTTATTATATTGTTTCAGAAATAAGAGTTCTACCTTCCCGACAGGACCGTTCCGCTGTTTTCCAATGATGACTTCCGCGATGTTTTTCCGCTCGGATTCCTCATTGTAATAATCATCACGATATAGAAATGCAACAAGATCAGCATCTTGCTCAATGGAGCCCGACTCCCTCAAGTCGGAGAGCATCGGTCTTTTGTCCTGTCGCTGTTCCACGGCACGCGACAGTTGAGATAAGGAAATGACGGGAACATTTAATTCCCGCGCCATTAACTTCAAGGAACGGGAAATTTCAGAGATTTCTTGCTGGCGGCTATCGCCTTTTACACTTGAGATCAGTTGTAAATAGTCGATAATCACCAAGCCCAATCCATGTTCAGCTTGTAATCTTCTCAGTTTGGCACGAATGTCATATACGGTAACCCCTGGTGAATCATCGATAAAAATAGGCGCCTCACTCAACGCGCTCATGGCCATGGTTAGTTTTTCCCAATCCTCAGGTTTTAAATTACCCGTGCGAAAGGCTTGTGCATCAATATTTCCTTCTGCAGCGATCATACGCATGACCAATTGAGGAGCAGACATCTCCAAATTAAAAATCGCAACAGTTTCCCCACTGCGAATGGCCACATTTTGCGCGATATTTAATGCAAAGGCGGTTTTCCCCATACTTGGTCGTGCGGCGATTATGATTAAATCGGACTTTTGAAAACCCGATGTCATCCGATCCAAATCCACAAAGCCTGATGAAATTCCGCGCAGCCCTGTCTTATTCTCATGTAATGCCTCGATCTGTTCATATGTTTCAACAAGCACATCGCGAATCGGAAGAAACTCACCTTGAATCCGGTGTTGTGAAATCTCTAATATTCTCTTTTCTGCTTCATCGACAATCTCCGTTACTTCCCCGCTACTCGTGTAACTCGACATTGCGATCTGGGTGGCGGTTTGAATCAAACGACGGAGCAACGATTTCTCTTCCACAATTTTGGCATAATAATCCACATTGGCGGCAGTTGGTACGGATTCTGCCAATTCGGTGAGATACGTAACTCCGCCTACTTCCTCGAGAAAGTTTCTGTCCTTTAATTCTGAAGTTACAGTTACCAAATCGACGGGTTGATTTTGTTCATGTAAATCATTCATTACCTGAAATAATCGCTGGTGACTCTGCCGATAAAAATCCTCTGCCCTTAGACGTTCATTGACCGAAACGAGGACTGAAGGCTCGATTAAAATGGATCCTAACACAGCTTGTTCGGCCTCATAATTATGCGGAGGAAGTCGATCTGCAAAAAGATCGCTCATCTCGCGTCCCTCCAGTCTTTTTAAAAATAGGAGATAGGAGAGCGGCGGACTCTCCTATCAAGCTTCTTATCTACTGCTTTGCGTTCTCTTGGACAACCACAACAAGCGAACCGGTTACCTCATTATGTAATTTGAGTGAGATCTTCATTGCTCCTAATGTACGAATTGGCTCAGGCAATTGAATTTTCTTTCGATCCACCTCAATTTGATATTGTTTCTTCAATTCTTGACTAATCTGTTTAGGGGTAACGGAACCAAATAATCGTCCATCTTTTCCAACTTTATCTGTCTGAATGATGAGCGTAATATTCTTTAACTTTTCTGCCAATTGTTCAGCTTCTAAGCGTTCCGCTCGTTTTTTTGCTTCCTCTCTGCGCTTTTGTTCGTGAAGTGTTTTGAGATTCCCCTTGTTCGCTATCACAGCTAACCCTTTAGGTAACAAGTAATTCCGGGCATAGCCATCGGCTACTTCCTTTAATTCACCTTTGCGACCTTTTCCTTTTACGTCTTTCAAAAAGATGACCTTCACTTTTCCTCTCCCTTTCCTTTTAACGTTTCATCCAAGATATCGAGTAACTGTCTCTTGGCTTCAGCCAAGGATTCCCCTTCGATCTGAATGGCAGCGTTTGTAAAATGTCCGCCACCGCCCATTTTTTCCATAATCATCTGCACATTGAGATCTCCTTGGGACCTCGCACTGATGGAGATCAACTTATCCTCTCTGCGGGCAATCACAAAAGAGGCTTTTACACCTTGTAGATTGAGGAGCGTGTCCGCAGTCTGGGCGATCAACAGCTGATCAAAATACTCTTCCTCTGTTCCCATCGCGATGGCAACCTCTCCTTGATAGAACAAATCGGTATTTTTTATCATCTCTGATCGTTTAATATATCGCTCTAAATCTTCTTTCAGGAGTGATTGTACGATGGATAAGTCCGCACCTTGTCTACGTAAAAAGGAGGCTGCTTCAAACGTTCGCACTCCCGCATGAAAGGCAAAGTTCTTGGTATCTACTACAATCCCAGCCAATAAGGCGGAAGCCTCCAATGAATCAAGTTTTACTACTCGATCTTCATACTGGATCAGTTCTGTCACCAGTTCACAGGTGGAGGAGGCATAAGGTTCAATATAAACCAGGACTGGATCTTCCACAAACTCTTCCCCGCGACGATGATGATCTATGACAACCACTTTTTTGGCACGATGAACCAATGCGGAGTCGAT
>JANWJM010000099.1 GCA_025449475.1 Thermoactinomycetaceae bacterium | reverse complement strand
CCAGCGTAAGCAATGGTGCTGGTTCACAAATCGAGCCGGATGTTACTTAATTGCAAGCCAAATTTGATTTTTCGCATGTGGATGATTTACATCTGGATCAAGATACGCTTCAATCGCAGGAAGTTCCGCAGGCTGATATTCATTGGATGGAATCCACTCAGAGTATATCTTCTTCCATGTTTGAGGGAATGCTTTTTCAACCGGTCCATGTGTCTCGAAAACCGCCCATTTGGCAGCAGGGATCTGAAGCGTACTCAACCCCGCAGGCACGTCCCCTTCATGCTCTACAGCAATGAAGTAGTCGATCGTATTTTTCTCGGAGCGATAATTGCATGTGACTCCCAGTAATCCTTCGATCTGACCCTTTACTAATCGGGATAATCGGTCAATTGTTCCATTTTGATGTGCTTCGCCCCAAAATTGGGGGATCCCTTTGGTCTCAGTATCACAAGGAAATTCACGTTTGACTCCCACCACTTGAAATGCATCTCGTTTCACAATCTGATAATTCATTGGTTCTGCTCCTTTCAATTGGACCTGGATGGTGATCCGATTATAAGCTTGTATTTTCCCCAAACCTTTTCGTACCTCGCTTGGAGTGACTCCATGCTGTCGCCGAAAAGCTTTTGAGAATGCTTCCGGAGTTTCATATCCATATCGATAAGAAAGGTCGATAATTTTTGTATCTGTCCGAATCAATTCATGTGCAGCCAATGTCAAACGCCGCCTCCGAATATATTCCATCACAGATACATCCGTTAGGATCATAAAGATGCGTTGGAAATGAAAAGGAGAAAGATGAGCTTGAAGAGCAATCTCTTCAATTGTCAATGGATCTAACAAATGTTCCTCCATATAATTGATTGCCTTTTGCATCGCTTCGACCATCTTCATCGGATCCAACTCCTTAATCTGATTATCATTCATTTTTCTTTTTCGTTCCTGTGTTTTTGTGCTTTGGTTGAACAGTTCGAGCAATAGTCCATTGGAAGTAAGAATCAAAAATGTGAAAACTATACACTCGCAATGAGACATAACCTTAGAATATCCCATTTTCAACTTGTTATCACCATTTATCTCACAAACACTTTGGATCTGCCTTTGAATAATCCTTTCACCTAAAATCCCCCTGTCTCAAGACAGGGGGATATGTGGTCATATCTTTTTTATCTTAAACAAACGAAGTGCATTTAACGTGACAATCAGTGTAGCACCCATATCTGCAAAGACCGCCATCCAGAGGGTTAACCAGCCGGGGATGATCAAGAGTAGAGCAACTGCTTTGATCGCAAGCGAAAAAGTAATGTTTTGCTTAATAATCTGCAAAGCTTTTCGGCTTAAACGAATGGTGAAGGGGAGTTTACGAAGGTCATCCGCCATCAGGGCGATATCTGCAGTCTCTAAAGCTGTATCCGTCCCTGCGCCACCCATCGCAATCCCAACATTCGCAGCAGCCAAGGCAGGGGCATCATTCACACCGTCACCGACCATCGCCACCCGATGACCTTCTGCACGGAGTTGTTGGATCTGATTCAACTTTTCTTCGGGCAACAGCTCGGCATAAATTTCCTTCATCCCCATCTCTTTGCCAATTGCTTGTGCGGTCTTGAGATGGTCCCCGGTCACCATCACTGTTTTAGTAATTCCTAATTGATGAAGCTGATTGATCACTTCTTTACTCGTTTCCCGCACCTTATCCCGTACAGCGAATAGAGCCAAGGGCTCGGAGGCGGTTCCCAAAATCATAACCGTCTTTCCTTGATCTTGAAACTGTGAAACCTGCTTCATCCATTTTTCCGATAATCCACCTGCCAATCGCTCATCCAGCCAATTGGGACTTCCAACATAATAGAGTGTCCCATCAACCTCTGCTTGAACTCCTTTTCCCGTTTGAGCGATCACGTTTTTCACTTGGAGTGAACCGATTTCCACCCCTTCTTCATTCGCCTTTCGGAGCAACGCAGAAGCAAGAGGATGATCGGAATGCTTCTCAATAGCTGCAGCCACCGATAAATAGAGGTTCTCTTTTCCTTCTTCTCGCACTACCATCTCGGTCACAGCGGGTATGCCCTTGGTCAATGTTCCTGTTTTATCAAAAGCGAGTGCAGTCAGTGAACCAGCTTCTTCAAGATAAATCCCGCCTTTGACCAACACCCCATTTCGCGCCGCATTGCCGATCGCGGTAACAATCGCGACGGGCGTCGAGATAACCAATGCACAAGGACAGCCAACCACCAATAACGCCAAACCACGGTAAATCCATTCACTCCACTCAAGTTGAAAAAGGAGTGGAAGAACTACCGCAATCAGAATTCCTGTGATCAAAATGACCGGTGTATAGATCTTCGCAAAACGGTCTACAAACGCTTGTGCGGGCGCACGTTCCGCTTGGGCTTCTTCCACCAAATGAATAATCTTCGCCAGCGTAGTATCTTCGATTCGTTTGGTCACCTTGACTTCGATCAGCCCTTCTCCATTCAATGTCCCCGCAAATACCTTATCCGCTACTGTTTTACGGACAGGAATTGACTCACCGGTGATCGCTGATTGGTTGACGGAGGAAGTTCCTTTGACTACCACTCCATCCATGGCAATCTTTTGTCCCGGTTTTATAATCAGGATATCCCCAATCTGAATCTGATCCACGGGAATCATCATTTCCTGATTCTCTCGACGAACCAAGGCCTGTTTAGGGGCAATCTCCAACAATGACCGAATCGATTGGCGGGCTTTATTCATCGAAAAACGCTCGAGTGCCTCGCTGATAGCAAAAAGGATAACAACTGTTGCCCCTTCACCCCATTCACCAATTGCAGCAGCTCCTAATACGGCAATGGTCATCAATGTATTCATATCAAATTGGAATCGAACAAAATTGCGAATTCCCTGGACAAAAAGCTGAAATCCACCAATCACAATGGCTGCCGCATAAAAAGCAATCCCCATTTTTTCAACATGGTGAAACTGATACAGATACCAACCCACCACTAAAAAAAAGAGTGAAAACAAAAGGGGGAGGTTCTCAGCATTTTTCCAAAAGGGAATCGGTTGAAAATGTTCCCGCTGATGTTCAGGAATGACTTTTAAATTTTCGAACGCCCCCGCTTGCTCCAGTTGTTCAATACTTGGTTCCGTTCCATAGACCGCGATTTTGGATGCGCCAAAATTTACCTTGGCATCCTTTACACCAGGAATCTCTTTTACATTTTTTTCGAAAATGGCCGCACAACTGGCACAAGAGAATCCTTGCACACGATATACTTTTTTCTCTTCGCTCTTTACGACTTGCTGAGCCATTTCATCGCCTCTCCTCCGACGATTGGAATACATAGTGAATCAGGTCAGGAATAAGATCTTGATCGAGTGAGTAAAAGACCATCTTCCCCTCTTTTCTCGATTTGGCTAATCCCATATTACGCAGTAAGCGCAAATGATGAGAGGCAGTTGCAACGGTAGAGCCGAGGATATGAGCCACATCACAAACGCACACCTCATCTTCTTTCACTAGAGCATACACGACCTTCAATCGATTGGGATCCGCTAATGCCTTAAATAACTGGGAGGTACGTTCCATATCGATCGCTTGAATCGATCGTCGAACACGCTCTACTTTAACCGGATCAAATTGTTCAATTTCACAACGATCACTTCCACGAGCGGCTGAATCTTTGGTCAAACGATCACCTCATATGTACAATCAAACAAATATTTGATTATAGAGTAACATGCCTTCCACTTTTTATCAATAGAAATTTCACCATCGCAGATACCGATCTGTACTGCTCTTGATGAATCCTTTCACAAAAAAATGGGGCAGTCTAGACCTGCTCCATCGATGCTCATCTGAGTGAGAGCCATCATCTCTAGTGCTCAACGTACTCTCTTGTACTTGCGAAAATGCCTCATTTTCATCCAAATATTTCAAAATCAAAACTTTCGCCTCGGGTTAGCAACAAGTATACTATTGTCAGTGATATGAAGAATATACAAATTCGAAACTCTATCGCAATGAGGAGATGATTCTTATTCAATTTTGGTTGACTACATTGATGATCATTGGTGTAACCATCTGGTTTTTGGTGGAACAATGGCGCTCACGTCCTCCCTATCTGTGGAACTGGTTGATCGATACCCTTTCGAGAGCCCTTTTCTTCATTTTGCTCTTTTTCATTGGAACATGGGATGTATATGGATACTATCTTCGTTTTTTGATTCCCATCTTGTTTCTAATCATCGTTTTACGATCCTTTTTTCAAATCAAGCATTTGCCCTGGCGTCCATCGAAAAAAGACAAGCAAGCGATGGTTTCCATAGGGATCAATATCCTCGTTTCCATCACTTTTGGATATTTTATCATTCAAGCTTTAGTGGGTTTCTCCTATTCAGATCACCCAATTCACTTACAATTTCCCCTCAAAAACGGAACATATTATGTGGGACATGGTGGAAGTTCAACCTTGATTAATTACCATCATCGTTACTCTCCACAGGAGTACGCACTCGATATTTTAAAATTAAACCGTTTCGGTTATCGTGCAAATGGACTCTACCCATCCGCATTGGACCAATATGAAATCTATGGTGAGACGATCTATAGCCCTTGTAAAGGAAAAATTGTTCATGTGCATGATGGCTTAAAAGAATTACAGCCCAATCAAATGAACAATCAAACGAAAAAATATCGTACCGATCATCCTGCAGGAAATCAGGTAACGATCCAATGTAAAGATGTAAAAGTACAGATTGCTCATATGATCCCAGGAAGTATAAAAGTGAAAAAGGGTGAAAAAGTAGACGAGAATCGTGTTATCGGTCGTGTCGGTAACTCAGGAAATACTTCTGAACCGCATATGCATATTCATGCAGAAAGAAAAGGCAAAGGTGTTCCCATTTTGTTTCATGGAAAATTCTTGAAGCGGAATGATTTACTATCACCGTTGGACACTCCAAGCTGATGAAGCAATTCCTGGGGTGTCCTTGTCTGCAAACTCTTTCTCTCTTTTATCGATCAAGCTGCTGACGAAAATGACGTGCTGCTTGTTCTGGGTCATCAGAAGAAAGAATCGCTGAGATCATTGCTACGCCATCCGGTTGATAAGGCATAACCGATGGCAGTGTTTTCTCATTGATTCCACCTATGACTACAATGGGAATCGACACTTTTTCTTTGATTTGCTTAAGTGTATCCAGCGATACGAAATCGGCGTCGCTTTTTGAAGATGTGGGAAAGAGGGAGCCAACACCGAGATATGCAGCACCCTCTTTTTCCGCTTTGATCGCTTGTTCCACCGTATGAACCGAAACACCAATGGGACAATGCGACCCAACAATTCGACGAGCCGCTGAATAAGCGAGATCTTTCTGACCAATATGCAATCCATCTGCTTTGATCTGTTTAGCAATCTCCGCTCGATCATTAATAATGAATGGCACCTGATATGTTTGGCAAAGCTGCTTCATTTCTCGTGCCCTCTCTAAAAACGCCTCAAACGAAGCATGTTTCATTCGCAACTGAACACACGTCACCCCGCCACGCAAAGCAGCTTCAGTCCGAGCCAGTAGCTGAGGTCGATCATCCGTTACCAGATAGAGACGCAAATTATCCGGCAGATGTAACATCGACTCTTCCCTCTTCTTGTAACCAATTACTGCTCATTTTCCCCAACGCATCAAACAAATACTGATGAAAGCGCCCCATTTCTCCCGCTTGACCATCTAAGACATATCGTTCTGCCCACTCGCCCATAAGACCCATTGCTATGAGTGAGGTCACCGCACTCTCAAAGGGTGGGATCTTAGCTCCCAAACAACAGCCGAACAAAGCGGTGGACATGCAACCCGTTCCAGTG
>JANWJM010000098.1 GCA_025449475.1 Thermoactinomycetaceae bacterium | reverse complement strand
CTTTTTCTATCATAGCGCAATCAAGAACAATTGCAAAACCGAATGGTTCAGCGGATTCCTCTACAATTGAAGCTTTCCCTTTCTATACGTAACGATGGTTTCTCCGTTCAAAAAATGGCTCTCATTGATGGTATATGAACAAAGCCACCCAGTCAACAACTGAATGGCTTTGTTCATACCAGAGGAAGTAGTACTCGAAAAACAGTTCCTTCCTTTGAGGAACGCACCGAGATTCGACCACCAATCTCTTTCATAATTTGCTTACAAATCGGAAGCCCTAAGCCCGTCCCGTTTTCCTTCGTAGTAAAAAAAGGATCGAAGATCTTTTTACGAACCGCCTCAGGAATTCCTGAACCCGTATCGTGAAATTCAACGACAAGCTGTTTCTTTTTCCGATGCATCAAACGGATCGTGAGGCGACCGCCTTGATCCATGGCTTCAATCGCATTCTTACACAGATTTAAAAAAACTTGTTTTAGTAGTTTACCATCTGCTAAGACTTCCACATGGCTTGATGTTTGGTAATCAATATGGATATGGATATTATGTAATAAAGCTTCATTTTTAATAATCGGTAAAATCTCTTTCATCACTTGAGAAATCTGCACGGAAGTCAGATCCATCTCTTTAGGTTTGCTAAGCAGAAGCAATTCTCCCACAAGGTGATTAATCCGATTAATCTCCTTTAACATGATCTGAACATAACTCTGCTCTTTTTGATATCCCATTTGTTCAAATTTATTTCTGATCACTTGCAAGAAACCTTTAATCGAAGTTAAGGGATTGCGAATTTCGTGCGCACTCCCGGCAGCGATCTGTCCAATGGTGGCTAAACGGTTATTGTACTTCAATTGTTGTTCGAGCAATTTAAACTTGGTTACATCTTCGATAAAAAAACAGTTTGCTTCCCCATCAAAAGAGGGAGTGAAGGTTAATAGCAGATACTTGGAATTCCATTCAATCTCTAAACGGCCGCGGAAACGTTGGGGGCTTTTCAAGAATGATAGCAGTTGTTTGTGCTTTTTACCCTTTGGCAAAAACCGACGAATCGACTGGTACAAGGCATCTTCTTGGATCCCTAAAGCAGAACAAGCAAAGGAATTGATAGCTAAAAGCGTCTCCTTCTCCACATCGACTATAGCGATTCCAAAAGGAGCATGAGCAAACCATTGATTCATCATCAACGATATTTGAGGATAAAAGATCAGTACATAATAATTTTGACCCAGGATCTGTTTCTGTACCATATGGATATCCGTTCGAATCCGTTTTCCTTCTTTGGCGCGCAGTTCCCCTTGGATCCAAGTCACTTTTCCACGGATCGCTTGGAAAGAATCGGGGAGCTGCAAAAAATGAAAAAAAGCTCGACCCTCGATCTCCTCGACCGAATAACTGATCAGCCGTTGAAATGGATGATTCATGGCAACAACGACTCCACAATCATTGACAATCATCACTGCTTGAGAGACGTTTTCCGTCCAAGATTTTAATTGATTAACATCCATGTCGAAATGAAACGCGGTGGGCAATCTTGATTCCCTCCATTTCCAACGACTTAATTTCCAAGCAACAGCAAATTCCATTTTATTCTATTTAATCATTTCTCTTTAACAACTCTTACTTCCTTCTTTATCCATATCTTTAAAATAAAGGAAATCAAAAACCAAAAAAAATAAACCGTGCACCTGTCTCCGATCTTAGTCTGCCTAAGCGGTTCCTACCCATCCAGCTCAGAGCAGGCACCCCTACGGCACACGAATGAGCTCCCTTAGTGCTGCTTCCGTCAGGACCTGACACGGTTCGGAAGAATCCGTTGCGCAGGACCCACTCATCAGCACTGTCTAGATCGGCCTGACCCTAAACAGAAAAGACCTCGGACAGGAATTCGACCCTGCTAACGCCGATTGCAGGTTACAGGGCACGGCTAGCTCCCCATCTAGCACGGTAGTGAAGATTATATCATAAAAGATGATGAGAAATCAATTAAATACCGAACGTCATAAATGTTTTTCTGCCAATTTTAGTCGATGATTTCTGTGAGAGATCCACCGAATAAATATCCCATTTAGGATCAACACAATCAGACCCATGAAAAAAATTCTCCATGTATTTAAAAAGAAATAACCAAATAATTGACTAATGATTAAAATAACAATAGGGATCACGACGACACTCCCTAACTGATATGCCTCTTGAAATCCTCTCACTTTTGCTGAAATCACAACATTGAACAAAATCACAAATAGACAAACCGAAGGAACCACCCAACTAATCATGATGATCCAATCTACTGTGGGAAAAATCGGTTCTGCAAAAAGAGGGAGGGTTAAAATGGTAACGGATAGACCAAACAGGAAAAACATGATCAGGGTGATCACCATTGCCGGAATAAAAGCCGAAAGGACTTTTCCAATAAACAAGCTCAACATATCGATGGGTGACAACAGTAAACTCTCCAATGTCTTCCTTTCTTTTTCGCCAACAAAACTATTTGCTGCCACAACACTGGAAGCCATAATCGGAATCACCAGAAAAAAGGGCGTAAATAAATACGTAACCAGTACGTAAACCATTTTTTGATTGAGCGTCGAATAGGATTGAATATCTTCGTATAACACTGTGTCTTTTAGTTTTTCAATCATATCCATAACAATTTGTAAATTCTCCATTTCTTTGTAATTGCCAAACCCGACTAAAATGATCATCAGGCATGGTGCAACCACCCCCAATAGAAAAGGGATCACCAACATGGGTAGCCAGACCCGCACGCTGGATACAACAGATCGCATATCTTTCATCGCAATGGCCCAAATTGCGGTTTTATCCACCATATCGTTTTTTCACCTCAAAATAGATAGACTCTAAATCCCGATTCAATACCTCAGCTGAATACACTTCTGCAGATTGAATTAACAACGAAAGAAGATCAGCTACTTCTTCTTTATCGCGAAGGGTAAACAAGAGCTCATCAGATGAAACGATTTCGTATCGGTACGTTCCAATTCGATTTTCGGGATGAGAATATGTAGTTTCAACACGAAGCTTAATCTGATGGAGATAACGATCGGCGAGCTCTTTTTGCGTCCCTTGCTCAATAATTCTTCCTTTATCAATGAATAGAAAACGATCGCAAAGACATTCTAACTGACTCAAAATATGCGAACAGATCAAAATCGTGGTCCGATCGTTTTGATTGAGCTCTTTAACAATTTGCATAATCAGGTGGATTCCCTCGGGATCTAAGCCATTGGTAGGTTCATCTAGAAACAAAAGTTCCGGTTGATGCAGTAAAACCTTGGCCAACTGGAGCCTTTTTCTCATGCCTGTGCTAAAAGTTCCTACTTTCTTATGCTGAGCCTGATCCAACTGCAGCTGTTGAAGTAATTGTTCGATCCGTTCGTGATCGTTGACATGATAGAGCTTAGAAAAAAATAATAGATTTTGATAAGCGGTTAATTCCTCATACAAACCTGCTTCCTCTGTCAGCGTACCACTTTTAGCACGAATAACATTTCCATCTTGAATTGGATCCTTCCCATCAACCACAATGCTCCCTCGATCAGGTACAATCACACCATTTAATAATCGGATCAACGTCGTTTTCCCTGAGCCATTTGGACCCACAAGCCCAACAATCTCGCCGCGTCGGACGGTAAAACTGACTTGATGTAGGACTGATTTTCCACCAAATGATTTTTCTATCCCTTTCACCGTTATGAATGAAGTCATGAAGTGATCCTCACAATCCGCAATAAATTCCAATTTGCTCACTTTTCATCATACCCTAAAGCATCTTAACCGGTCATCCTTGAAATGTACGAAATCGATGATCGACTTTGTCAACGGATGGCTTTTAGGAAAAGAGGAGATTCAAAAATAATTCACCAATTCCTTTTGAAATTAAATAAAAATCTACTTATACTAATGGATATACCAACAAAAGAGTAGACTCTACACTTATCATTGATCTCAAAAGGAGTTTATGTTGAAAAAATTTATTTTCATTATTTCTTTGCTTACAACGATTGGAACTGCTATTTTCTTTTCCTTACCGGAGAGAGGAAACCTCCTCAATCCAGAAATCAAGGCATTCCACGAACCCATTGAGCCAACCGTTACCCTTAAGACTTCTACCGGAGAGTGGAGACAAATTTTTTATGATGATTTCTCCGGAAACCAATTGGACCCCAAAAAGTGGAATGCACTGAAGCGTGAGGAGAGTCAGAATCAAGAACTTCAATTTTATACACCTGAAAATGTGGTGGTTGGAGAAAATCATGTGAAACTGATCGCAAAAAGAGAGCGAAAGGGAAGTCGGTTTTATACTTCCGGTCAAATTGATACCAAAGGAAAATTCTCGTTTTTGTACGGTCGCGTTGAAATTCGCATGAAACATCCCAAAGGAACAGGGCTGTTTCCTGCTTTATGGCTGCTTCCAGCTCGCTCAAATACAGTTTTACCTGAAATCGATATTATGGAGGTAATTGGACAAGAACCCTATCGGATTCATATGACCAATCACTGGTTAGAAGACGGCCGGAGAAAATTTACAACCTACCATTATGATACAACGCAACCCGATCAGTTCCATACCTATGCACTGGAATGGGAAAAAGATGAGATTCGCTGGTACATCAACGGAAAATTAAGACGAAAAACGAACCAAGGTGTTCCTCAACAGCGAATGTACCTCATTATGAATCTCGCAGTAGGCGGTGTATGGCCTGGACCACCCAACAAACGTACACACTTTCCAGCTGAAATGATCATCGACGATGTAAAAGTTTACCAACAGAAAGGTGCGCCCAGACCATGAATACGATTGGGATTCTTTTATTCTTCTTTTGTACCCTTTTACCGTTGTTTCATATGTTTCATGCTCTTCCAATGTTTGGTCCACCCAAAAAACGAAGAAGACCCCAGGTGAGAGAGCAAGGAATCTCGATGATCATCCCTTGTTACAACGAAAACCGCATTCTTCAAACCACGCTTAACGGTTTGCGACAAGTCGATTATCAAAACAAGGAAGTGATCTTCGTCAATGATGGTTCCAACGATAATACATTCGATGTATTGGATCAGTTGTTGGATCTCATCCCCATCGAATACGATGGAGAATTGCCACTATCTCACCAACCTGTACGCGGATACTATCAATCGCGTATAGATCCCAATATCTATGTAATCGATAAAATGAATGGCGGCAAAGCCGATGCATTAAATGCTGGCTGTAACTTTGCACAACATGAAATTATCGTGACGCTGGATGCTGATAGCATCTTGGATCAACAAGCATTGAAGGAAGTCAATCTCGCTTTTTACCGCGATGAAGTTGTAGCGGCAGGTGGAATGGTTCATATCTTACAAGGAAAATCAATGAACGATTTACAGCTTAACCACAAATGGCTCGTTCGACTACAAATCTTCGAATACTTAAAAGGCTTCTATATCTACAAATCATCCCTTGCACGATTAAATGCATTGGCGATCATCTCCGGCGCATTTGGTGTGTTTCGGCGTTCAATCTTGGTCAACGATCTAAAGGGTTATCGGGAGACACTCGGCGAAGATATTGATATCACCTTGCGCTTCCAACAGTGGATTCTCCAACATCCTGGCAGTAAAATGCTGTTTATTCCGGAAGCGATCTGCTATACGGAATGTCCGGAATCATGGCGAGATTTATTTAAACAACGCGTTCGTTGGCAAAAAGCATTTGTGGATTGTGTCTTGTATTATTGGCGCTTTTTGATCAAAACCATTTTTACACGCGTCATCTCATTTTTCTTTTTATTTGATGCTTTTTTTATGGGAACGATTGCCACAATGATGACAACTGCTATTTTTATCTCACTGTTACTGATTCCAGAGATGGATATCATCCAAAGTCTAACCGCTTACTTGATCGGTTCCATCATCTTAAACTTGATTTATAATCTCTATACCCTTTACATATCCCGTCATCACGGTGTGCGTTTTCAGCGAAACCACCGATTCCGGCTGCTGCAAACGTTATTGGTTGATATTTTATTTTACCGTTTTGTGACCCTCTTTTTTGTCTTATATGGTACCTTTGCCTATGCCTTTAATTCAAAAGATTGGAGTAAAGTGGCGCGTTCAGGTCGAAAATACGAGCTGAACATGCCGGTGGAAAATGGATAAGAATCTCATTAAGGTCTATCTGATTTTGCTTGTTTCATTTCTCGCCATCTCTCCCTTTATTCATTTAAAAGATATATGGATTAGCGATCTCTCCAAATATATCTCCAAAACAATCAACGGAGAAATCGAAGATCTAAAAATGAAATTTAACTTTCGTCCCTGTCCTCCTCCCAAGGAAACGTTCAAAAGACTTGACCCCACTAAAGCGAAGGTTTTATTTGTACTGGATGATAATTGGGGGACACAATACTACTTTGCTTATCAGGTCTTAAAAGAGAAAGGATTCCCTGCAACCATTGCTGTGATCCCAAACGAAGTCAATCGACCTGGCTATATGACAAAGGCACAATTAGAAGAGGTCTACCTTTCCGGTTGGGATCTGGTCAATCATACTTTCAGCCACCAAAAACTCAGTACCCTCGATAAAGAGGAGCAAGAAAAGGAAATCATTCGCGGAACCAACTGGTTACAGGTCAACTGTTTCCATCGAGGCAGTAAAATTGTCGTCTATCCGTATGGGGCCTATAATCAAACCACGCTTGACATCTTGCAAGAGCATGGTTATCACGGTGCACGTACCCTCCAGACAGGTTTTGAGAAAAACCGCGGTTATCTGACTTATGAAGCAAAAGTCTATAACCTTACGACAGATGTAGAAACCGAATGGGCAAAAGACTGGATCGATCAAGCAATAGAAGAAAAAAAGACCCTTATTTTTGTCAATCACCGTTTTGCCAACAACGCCACTGATGACCCGACAGGGATGGTCTTTGATAAGAAGAAGTTCCGTGAGATCGTGGATTATCTTGATCAACTGAGAGAAAAGGTAGAAGTGATCACCTACTCCGAATGGATCAATCAGGTGGATCGATAAGTATCCAATCAAGGAGTTTCTACAATTATCGTATTTCTGGACTATCTAATAATTGCAAATGCGCCCAATATAGTTTACAATTTTTTTGAGTGACTACAAGAACCTACTTTACGTAGGAGCCACTCACCCATGTAAGATTCTCAAGGGTGAGAGGAGGTGCAACATGAGCCTTCCATATCCTCCGGGTGGTCCATACCCGCCTATCGGGCCGGGAAAGCCGCCTATCGGGCCGAGAAAGCCGCCTATCGGGCCGGGAAAGCCGCCTATCGGGCCTGACCCTAACAAGCCCAAGAAGTAGGGGCTGACATCGGTAGATCACCAAACAGTGGGCAATCGGTTATTTGAATCGATTGCCCACTTCTATTTTTGATACTCCAATTACCTACCCCTACGAAGCAAGAAAAAGGGTTCCGTCTTATGACTGCTTTGGGTTTGCCCAGATCCCCCGTGGAACCAACTGGATATATTTACTGTTTTTATCAATAGCAGTAGAATCTCTCTCCCTTCTTACAATCAAACGACGCTCTTCATCCATGAATTAGAAACCAACATTAACAGTTTTTTTCACACGTTTCACATCAAATACCCTATCACTAACCCTTCCTCACTGTTTACAAAATAACCCCTATTATCTGCCTTTTATAAAAAAATATGATCAAATTACTTATTTCAATTTATAAGAAGAAAAGAAATGCTAATTGTCATATTGTATACAATATAAAAGTATGCTATTATAAAGTCGTCAGTCGACAATTATCACATCCTACAAACCTATTATTGCCCCAGTCAAAGGAGGAGATTCCAATGAAACCATCTGATAAGAAACAGAAAAAAGATTTACGGCCGTTGGATTCATCAGTAATACCCCGCTATGCCTCGATTGCTACCTTCATGCGAACACCACAATGTCAAGACTTGGATCTGGTTGACGTAGGGATTTTTGGTGTTCCGACTGACCAAGGATTATCAAGTCGCACAGGCACACGTCATGGTCCAGCCGCTATCCGTGAAGCCTCTCGATTGATTCGCGCT
>JANWJM010000097.1 GCA_025449475.1 Thermoactinomycetaceae bacterium | reverse complement strand
GGATCGAGAAATATAAAATAATTTTCACTCTTTAAATCCTTAAATTGTCCGATAAAATCTAGAGCGTCTAGATTAGTTAACTCAATGCTATTTTTAAAGGATGCAATCTCTTTAATGTTTTTTATTAGTCTGTTTTTATTAAATCGACAGTCAATTTTATATGTACCTTTTTGCTTGTATCCACCGATTGGCCCAGCTTTTAGAATTCCCGACCGGTTCGTTCGGTTTAAGAAGAATGTAGAAAAACCGAGTTTAAATAGGTCAGTACTATGTTTCTTATGTTGAATTTCTTTTTGTTTATGCCACTCGGATATACTTATATCCGTTTCAATGATTTTTTGACAAAAGTCATCTGTGTAATTTAGTATCGAATACCAGAATGCGTAAATTGAGCGATCATAATCGTTTATTTTAATTTTTTTCACCTTATTGTTAAGGAGTAAAGAAGTGGCTAATCCAGCTCCGCCGGCAAATGGTTCGACGTAATGGATATTTGAAATTTTATTTAGCTCTAATATAGAAATCATTTTTTTGTAAAATTTGTATTTTCCACCAGGATACCTTAGAGGGGAAGTTGTTTTGGACATAAAAAGTAATAACCCCTTCCAACCTAAATATTCAGCCCATTCATGTTATTGATAAAAACAAACATACTCTTTCTGTTAATAGCATAACATACGATTATTGTAGAAATTTTATTGGATAGATCAACTCAGATGATTTCTATTCTTTAATAATAACACAGTAGCGAAATAAATAGAAAAATTAGCTCCTTAACAAAGACTCCTTTTGTGCCTACGATGTGTTTATAACCATCCGTTATAAAACAGAGATCAATGCATCACAAGTATGGCAAACCCTCAGAAAAATGGAAAAATAAGATCATAAACGGAGAAAATCCGATTTATGATTTGTTCAGATTAACAGCCTTTCTTTTTCTCTCCTTCCATCCGATTGACCAAATGGGTCAATCGTGTTATGTTTAATTTAGTGTTGACCACAACGGTCAATTCAGTTGTAGCTGGAAGGAGGATGTTCCCATTCATTCCGTATTTAACAGCCTAAAATCCGAGAAACGTGAGCGAATTATTAACGCCGCCATCAAGGAATTTGTGCAAAGCGGGTTTGAAAAAGCGTCTACCAATAAAATTGTAAGAGGTGCCAATATTTCAAAAGGTTCACTATTTCATTATTTTCGTAGCAAGAAAGATCTTTATCTATATTTGATCGAGTACAGTCTCGAAGTTGTTGAACAAATTTATGAGCAAATCGATATACAGGAACGAGACCTTTTCAAAAGAATCGAGAAATTGGGGCTAAAGAAATTGCAAATTCAAAGAAAATTTCCTCATGTATTTGACTTCCTAACTTCTATCGTCCAAGAGGAATCGGAGGAAGTGAAGAACGAGATCAGGCAAAAAGTTCAATTTATCTTTGAAGAAGGGTTTAAAAGGATTTATGAAGAGATCGATTACTCCAAATTTCGCCAAGGGATTGATGTTCAAAAAGCGATAGATATTCTTACATGGACGATGTACGGATTTGCAGAAAGAGCGATTCATCAATTGGACACCTTTGAAGACGTAGGTGAGCAATATAGCAAAGAATGGGAGGGTTATTCAAAAATACTGAAGCAGAGCTTCTACCATTGTGATGAAGAAATCTGATCATACTGAGTTGATAAAGGAGAAGGGGAAATCCCCAACTTTCATTATTGTTTCCAGGAAACATCGATCCGATGAATCTGGTTTCAAAAAATTTCCGAAAAGGGAGTTAGGAGTATGACAAACATTGTCGAAGTACAAGGTTTACAAAAAAAGTTTGGTAAGGTTCAAGCGTTAAAGGATGTGACATTTTCCGTTGCGGCGGGAGAAGTTGTTGGTTTTATTGGACCCAATGGTGCGGGGAAATCTACAACGATTCGTATTTTGTTAGGCATTATCAAACGCGATGCAGGCAATGCAAAAATATTTGGGAAGGATGTTTGGAAAGATAGCCTTGAAATCCATCAACGTGTTTCTTATGTGCCTGGGGATGTCACTCTGTGGGGAAATCTAACCGGCGGTGAAATTATTGATCTGTTCATGAAGTTGCATGGTGGTGGAGACCAGAAAAAACGGGATGAATTGATCAGACGCTTTGAACTTGATCCAAAGAAAAAAGCCAAAGGATATTCGAAGGGAAATCGCCAAAAGGTTGGTTTGATCGCGGCGTTATCGGTCGATTCAGATTTATATATTTTTGATGAACCCACTTCAGGTCTTGATCCATTGATGGAACAAGTGTTTCAAGAAGAGGTTGAAAAAATCAAGGATTCAGGCAAATCCATTCTATTGTCCTCCCATATTTTGAGTGAAGTGGAACGTTTAGCAGATAAGATAGTGATTATTCGCCAGGGGAAGATTGTGGAAACAGGGACGCTTGATGAGTTGCGTCACCTGACTCGTTCTACCATCACATTAGCAACAGAAGGTGACGTGGCTGAAATCGCTACAGTCAACGGTGTCTATGATTTCAAACAGAAAGGGAATCAGGCGACATTCGCTGCTGATCATCAACATATAAATGCGATTTTAGTGAAAGCAACCGAATTAGGGGTCAAAAAGTTGGAAGCCGTACCGCCAACGCTTGAAGATCTGTTTATGCGTCATTACAAAGGCTAAACGCCTAGAGAAAAGGTGAGATGCGATGAAGGAAGAATTTGCACGTTGGGATACACTCTTTGTCCAATTTCTCAAACGTGATTGGAAAAAAATAATGGTGTGGGTGCTTGGGCTTGGATTGTTCTCTGCGGGTTTTGTTCCAGCTTTTGAAGAAATAGCAAAAGATCAAGGGTTGCTTGGAATGTTTGAAACCTTACAAAATCCCGCGATGATCTCCATGGTGGGACCGACACCGATTGAAACGGCAGCCGATTATACGTTAGGGGCCATGTATGCGCACGAAATGTTACTATTCTGTAGTCTATTTTCCATGATCATCACCATTTTGCACGTCGTAGGTCATACTCGTAAGGAAGAAGACCTCGGTCTTATGGAGTTAGTTCGTTCATTTCAAATCGGTCGTCATGCAAACTCGCTTGCTACTTTCGTGGAAACAGTGTTCATTCATGTCATCTTAGCACTTTTTATTGCAGTGGTATTGATCAGTTTCAAAGCCGATACCATTTCGGTGGAAGGTTCCTTTTTATTCGGGGCATCCATCGGAATGGCTGGGCTGATTGGTGCAAGTATCGCTCTTGTTACCGCGCAGATCATGCCCACTTCATCCGCTGCAACAGGTTCCGCCCTTGGAGTGATTGGTTTGCTCTATCTTGTTCGAGCGGGAACAGATGTTTTGAATGTGGATCTGTCGATGTTTAATCCATTGGGATGGACATATTTAACGTACCCTTTTACGGAAAATCATTGGATCCTGCTTGTTTGTGGATTGGTTTTCACAGTCCTTTTATCAATCATTGCGTTTGTGCTTGAAGGCGGTCGTGATTTGGGAGCGGGCTATCTTCCTCAAAAAGAAGGTCGGGGGAATGCGAAAAAATCTCTATTGTCTGTTCGTGGTTTATTGATCAAGATTCAAAAAGGGGTCATCATGGGTTGGTTGATCGCATTTGTGATAATGGGAGCAGCCTATGGTTCGATCTATGGAGATATGCAAACCTTTTTAGAAAGTAACGAAATCGTGAAACAAATGTTTTCTCATTCGGACGTGTCAATTGAAGAGTCGTTCACTGGCACAATTATGATGGTCTTGATTAGTTTGGTCTCCATTTTGCCGATCGCAACCGTGAATAAGCTTTTTACTGAAGAAAGCAGCCTGCGTCTCAGTCAGCTTTTTGCGACAAAAGTGACTCGTGGTCAATTGTATTGGACCAGTATCGGAATCGCGTTTTTTTCAAGTGTGGTGGGAATTTTATTAGCTGCGGGTGGCCTTGGCAGTACAGCGATGGCGGCGATGGAAGATCGTTCAGTGATGAGTATCATGGATTTTTTCGCTGCAGGTTATAATTTCTTGCCATCTGTCCTCTTCTTTACGGGTCTTGCCGCTTTTGCCCTGGGCTGGGCTCCGAAGCTGGGAAAAGTGGTTTATCTTTATCTCGGATATTCCTTTATACTCAACTACTTTGAAGGTTTATTAGACTTACCAGAATGGTTATTAAACACAGCAATTCAAAGTTGGATTCCACGAATGCCCATAGAGGATTTTGATGTTAGAACGTTTATCATTATCACCCTTATGAGCATCGCTTTGATGGTAATCGGTTACGTGGGCTATCGGAGACGAGATATGATCGAAGGAATTTGACTGTTCATTTATTCTTGACAGTTTTGGAGAGGAGGTGTATAGTAATGACAGTCACTACTGACAATACTTCAGGAGCTGGATAAAGTGTCCTATCCTCGGAAACAAGCAACCTCAGAAAAAATTATTGATGCAGCCATTGAATTGTTTGCTCAGAATGGGTATGACCGCGTCACCACAGAGGAAATTGCCCAACAAGCGGGTTTCAGTGAAAAGACGTTGTTTCGCCATTTTAAAAGTAAACAAAATTTATTGGAGCGGGCGATTGATCGCTACCACTATATTGATGAAATGCGTTCGCTCTTTGATCACAAACTGACCGGAGATGTACAAAAAGATTTACAATTGATCGGCGAAAACTATCAGCGAATCATGTATCGAAATCGCAAGCTCCTACGAATTCTGATGAAAGTGGGAAGGAGTCTTCCGGGTTTGCATCAATATGCGCGTCAGCATCCCGAACAATTGCAGAAATATCTAACGAGTTATTTCAAAGAGATGAAAAAGCAAAAGAAAATACGTGCTGTAGATGAGGAAAAAGTCGCCATCACATTTTTGTATATGAATTTTGGTTTGGCTCAAGGAAGAATCAATGAAGAACCTGTCTTTTCAGAGATCGAATTTAACGGAATACTGAAAGAAAGCATCGAACTATTTACTCGGGGGATCCTTCCTTGATCGTGACCGAATTCTTTTTTTATCCATAAATGACAGTCAGTACAGACTTTCCTTTAGAGGAGTTGAAACGAAAAAATGATGCACAAACGCCAAGAACTGATGTTATTTATTGTGATGTTCACCGTCACATTATCTTCGATGAGTATTTTACTGTTTAACTTTGTCCTGCCCGTCATTCAAAAAGAGTTTCATCTGAATCATTCACAGGTTAGCTGGGTGACTTCCATCTATACACTATTATATGGAATTGGTACCGCAATCTATGGCAAATTGGCGGATCGATACAAATTAAAAAGTATCTTAACATTTGGTTTGGTAGTATTTAGTGCTGCTTCGCTGATTGGCTTCTTTTCAACTTCGTATTGGATGTTACTCGTTACACGATGTTTGCAAGCGATTGGAGCTGCATCGATTCCGGCAGCCGCCACGCTGATCCCTATACGATACTATCCGAAAGAACAAAGAGGGAAGGCGATGGGAACGGTCTTTTCAGGTGTCGCGCTTGGCAATGCTCTCGCTCCAGTAACTGCTGCAATGGTTGTTAGTGTATTGGATTGGCGCTGGTTGTTTGCGATTCCGCTACTACTGGGATTCACCTTGCCGATCTATTATAAATTTCTGGGGGAAGAAAAGACGGGAAACACAAAAATGGATTGGTTAGGTGGCGGTTTGTTGGCGCTTTTTGTGGCGCAAATCCTATTAGCAACAACCGTTCATATTGGCTGGATCGTGGGCGTCCTTCTTGCACTTGGTTTCTTTCTTTTACGAATTCATTCGACGAAACATCCATTTGTTCAACCAGCACTATTTCACAATCGGCAGTATTCTTTTTATCTTGCCCTCGCATTTTTAACGACTGGGATTAGTTATGCTCTCTTTTTTACAACGCCGATGTTTCTGTCAGAAGTGTATGTACTTGAAGCCAGTATCATTGGCTTTGTGATGGTTCCAGCTGCAGTGGTGACAGCCCTTCTCAATCGGCAGGGAGGAAAGTTGGTTGATCAAAAAGGTTCGATGTTCTTATCGTTCCTTGCGTTGTCTCTCATGTTTTCATGCTACATCCTCTTGTCCACGTTTATGGGCTCCAGTGTCATGTTGATTGCTTGTCTGCTAATCTTAGGAAATGTTGGTCAATCGTTTATGGCAATTGTGATGTCGCGTTCGATCTCACTTTCTCTGCCAGCAGAGCATGCGGGAATTGGCATGGGTTTATTAATGATGCAAAACTTTATCGCCGGTTCGATAGCGGTTGGAATCTATGGACGAGTGATCGACCTTGAAACCAATCGTCTTTGGAATCCATTCTCTTCCTCTCTGACAGGCTCTGTGTATAGTAATCTTTTTCTGGTATTAGCCATCTTATGTGTGGTAATTTTCCTCATATTTGCCTATCGGACACGGATCAAGACCAACCATTCCCTACGTACCGAGAAAAAGTTGACGTAGAGGATATGATTGATGATAGTGGTTTTTTTCAAGTTACTGACGTCCGCCCCTAGGTTTCAGCTTGTAAAGAGATAAGCTGAAACCTGTTTTGCTTTTGGCAGTTATTTGGTTTGGAATTGCTCAGAATACAGTTGATAATATCGACTTTTCTGTTTGATCAATTCGTGATGTGTTCCGATCTCAATCACATTTCCTTGTTCCACAACGATGATACGATCTGCATTTTTGATCGTTGTGAGTCGATGAGCAACCACAATCATCGTTTTTCCTCGAAATAAATGTTAGAGGTTGCCTTGTAGGAGTGATTCTGTCTCGGCAACCAATGCTGAGGTCGGTTCATCCATCAACAAGATTTGAGCAATTGCTAATCTCTGTTTTTCTCCACCCGATAATTTTACGTCTCTTTCGCAAATGAGAGTGTTCCATCG
>JANWJM010000096.1 GCA_025449475.1 Thermoactinomycetaceae bacterium | reverse complement strand
CTCTTGTTCTCTCTCTTTCCTTTTCAACTCCGCAGAAAGAGATTGGTATTGTTGCTGGAGCTGCTTACTCTTTTTCTCCGATTGTTGCAGAAGAGGTTGCAGTTTGGCTAAAACCTTTTGCAATCTTTTCTTTTTTTCAGCAATGATCTCTTTTTGTTTTTTATATTTGTTAAAGATCTTAATATTTCGTTCAATGGTTAGCTTCAATAGTTCCAAGCGAAACAAAAATTCGGAAACCGATTTTGAGTTGAGCAATTGAGCTTCCATATGGTGTTGACCAGAAGTATAGTATTCGACCAACAGCTGATTTAATGTTCTTTGGGTCTGAGTCTGCCGGTCATTGAGGCGTTCTAATTCCTCAAACGTCTGGCTCAATTGCTGATCGATGGCATCGATCTGTTTCTGTAAATGTTCCACTTGTTGTTTAGTTTTTTGATATTCTTTGAGTTTCTGTTGTACACTGGAGCTATTTACATTTGGACTTTCAGGAGTGGCAAAACTAACATTTGAGAAAAATAGATTTGCAGCCAAGATGCAAACGATCACAGCACGAATTTGTTTGATTTTCCCCATGTTGAACGCTTCGATCCGTCTCCTCCTTCTGTGAAGTAGTTAAGATAGAGTATACCATGTTTTTTTTCAATTCGTTATGGCAAATGAAGTTCCTATCTTTTCCATTGATATCCTTTTAATTGGGTCTATTCGATGGTGAATATAGCGATTCAAAATCATTCCAAAAACGGGGATATGTTTTATTCACACATTGCGGATCCAGAATGGTCATAGAACCAATTTTGCTTCCTAAGACAGCAAAACTCATCGCTATTCGGTGATCATCGTGGGTCTCGATAGCGATTTCTTTGGTTAACGGATCAGGATGAAATTCACCAATCGTAATATAATCCTCGCCTTCGGTCACCTCCACACCTAGGAGCCGCAGATGCTTAGCAGGAACGGCAATCCGATCACACTCTTTGATTCGGAGTGTGGCTAGCCCTGTGATCTTCGTTGTACCAGGAAGAAAAGGAGCGATCATCATCAAGGTCGGTGCAACATCGGGCATGCTTTCCATATCAATTGTTTCATTAAGAGGGGTAAGTATTCCGCCAGGAGGCCCGGTGATGGTGGTCGTCTGCGCCTGATAATCAATTTGTGCCCCTAACCGTTCGCATAGCTTCAGGAATTGGAAATCTCCTTGCAAGGTGGATGTTCCTAAGTTTTGCAAGGTGATTGTTCCACCATGCAAAGTAGCCATTGCCGCAAAGTACGAGGCGGCCGATGCATCACCTTCAACGGTAAGGCTTGTGGGTTGATAGGGTTGTGGAGCGATAAAAAAGTGTTGATAATCGTTATTCTCAACGTCCACCCCAAATTTTTTCATTTCATTCATGGTAATGTCTATATAAGGTTTACTCACCAGCTCACCTTCAACATCGATATGAAGCCCTTGTGGAAGGAGAGGGGCGATGATCAAAAGTGCAGAAAAGTATTGGCTCGATTGATCCCCTCGCATAGAGACTGAAGGGGCGAATTTCTCAGGTCCGATGACCGATATGGGCAGATATCCGTCGTTGGAAGATTGGATGGTTGCGCCCAAATCGGTTAATGCATCGACTAAGTATTTATTTGGTCTCGCTCGCAGTGAAGGCAATCCATCAAGAATTGTTTGATCTTGACGAAGGATCGAGAGGGCAAGCAGAAGACGTGTGGAAGCTGCACTTAGACCCAGATGAAGATGGATCTCCCCTGCGGCAAACACGCCTCCCTGACCTTTGATACTCTTCGATGTTTCTTTGGATATTACGTCGATTCCCAGTCGCTGTAAAGAATCTTCCATTCGGAACGTATCATCACAGATTCCGGGGTAATGAATATGACTTGTCCCTTTCGCTAAAGCAGCGAGGACATAGTCTCGGAGTGTAATGGATTTACTACCTGGGAGATATAGCGATGTCTGAAAGGGTTGTTGGATACGATCGACTTGTCTTGCGTTCGAAATTTTGATCACCACTTTATCTATAAAATCATGATTCCTATTTTACCATGGTTACAGATATAAAAAAGAAAGGCAAGCGATTAGCTTGCAGACATGTTTCATAAAAATTAGCTATGAGAAGTTTTTCTTTTCTGAAGGGAGCATGGTAAGAATCTTGAATTCGAAAAGTTAGCGATGTTATTTTAAACTTTGGTTGATGGCGAGGATCATTTCACGGACCGATTGTAGACCACCGCCGGAAAGGTACCATACTTCCGGATCCAAATAGACGATATTTCCGTTTTGATAGGCTTTGGTCTTTTTCACCAGTTCATTTTCAACCAGTTCTTTCGCGGCTGTTTTGCCACCGACGACTGCTGCACGGTCGACAACATAGAGATAGTCGGGATCTTTCTCAACAATGTATTCAAAAGAGATATTTTGTCCATGGGTAGATGCTTTAATATTGGTATCAACCGGCGTGATTCCTAATTGATCATGAATGATCCCAAAGCGTGATTTTGGACCATAAGCACTTACTTTATCATCATTGGCGAGGATAATCAGTGCTTTTTTGGTATCTTTCTTAGCTTTTTGGTTGGTATCATCGATTACTTGCTGGATGCTTGTCAGTTCTTGCTCCACTTCTTTCTCTTTTCCAAAGATTTTCCCTACGGTTTTCATATTCTCTTCAAAGGAAGAAAAGTAATTGTTAGTGTCGATCCCTAAGAAAATTGTGGGCGCGATTTTTTGGAACTCATCGTACAAATCTTGTTGTCGAGTAGAGATAATAATTAGATCGGGCTCGAGTTCGCTAATTTTTTCAAAATCGGGTTCTTTTAGTGTACCGACATTTTCATATTTATTGTTTTGATATTTTGATAAATATTTAGGGATTTTTCCGGACTTGGGCAAGGCTATTACGTCGATTCCCAAATGATCCAGTGTATCCAAAATCCCAAAATCAAAAACAACTACTTTTTTCGGATTTTTTACAACCTTGGTTTCTCCCAATTGATGGTTAATCGTAATCTCTTCTCCTGAAGAAGGAGTAGTGGATGTATTTGCATTGCAGGCCACAGCAAAAATCAAAAGAGTAGCAATCATCAGAGAAATCAATACCTTTTTCATTCTATACACCTCATTTTTCATAGAATCGTGAATGAACATCTTAGTGAACCAGATTTACCTTGAGGAAACGGATGGGCACATTGTGCCTCTATTTCATGATTTTGCAACCCCCTTCATCTAAGAGAAGTAAACGCAAATTTTATGATTCTGGATATGTTGAATGTGAATATCCATATCATAGATATCCCTTAAGATCGATGAGTCCATTATCTGTTCGGTTGTCCCTTCATGAATCACTTTGCCATCTTTTAAAGCAATCATATAGTCCGAATAACATGAAGCAAAGTTGATATCATGAATTACAATGCAGATCGTTTTACCTAACTCAACGACGAGCCGCTGCAGGATTTTCATAATTTGAACGGAATGTTTCATGTCTAAGTTGTTGAGTGGTTCATCTAACAAGATATAATCGGTATCCTGAGCAATAATCATGGCAATAAACGCACGTTGCTTTTGTCCACCGCTTAACTGATCCAAGTATTGATGTTGAATTGAGGTAAGGTTCATATAGTCGATCGCTTGGTCGACGAGTTGTTGATCCTCTTGGGTCAGTCGATTTTGTGAATAAGGGAAACGACCAAACGAGACCAATTCTTTGATGGTTAAGCGGAGGTTTGTCCGGTTTTCCTGTTTCAAGATAGAGATTTTTTTCGCAAGCTCTTCATTTTTTGCTTGACTGATTTCTTGTCCATCGATATGAATGGTTCCTTGATCCTGGGAGATCAGTCGACTCATAATGGAAAGGAGTGTACTTTTTCCAGCACCATTCGGACCAATCAACGAAGTGATTTTTCTTTTTGGGATTTGTACTGAGATATTTTCCAGTACCGGCTTCTGTCCATATGCTTTCGAAACATTTCTAACTTCGATCATGCTTGTCTCTCCTTCAGAAGTAAGTAAATAAAATAGATTCCTCCCACGAAGTTAATAATCACACTCAGCGTTGTTTCAAAGGTAAAGATCCTTTCAACAATCAGCTGTCCGCCAACCAAAGCAATAAAACTAATCAAGATTGAAGCGGGGATGAGATAACGATGTTGATAGGTTGGAAATGCTTCATAGGCGATATTGACGACTAACAACCCTAGAAATGTGATTGGACCGACCAGTGCGGTCGCAATCGAAATTAAGATCGCTACGATGATAAGTAATCGTTTGACGACAAAGTTGTATCTAACGCCTAGGTTTATCGCTGGATGCTTTCCAAGCGAAAGAACATCTAAAAACTTGTAAAATCTTAGAAAGTAAACGAAAATCAACAAAAGGCAGACAGTTGAAATCCACACCAGATCGGTGTTGATATTATTAAAACTGGCAAACATGCGATCTTGTAAGATTTGAAACTCATTTGGATCAATCAATACTTGCATAAAAGAGGAAAGACTGTTAAACAAGATACCAAAGACCAGACCGATCAATAATAAAAAGTAGATATTCTGCCCTTCATGTCCAAAAAAGATTTTGTATAAGAGTGTGGCAAAGAGAATCATAAATCCTACTGAGATCAGAAAATGGGTGTAGCTATTCATCATCGTTAGCGTAGCGGAACCAAAAAGATAGATCACAATGGTTTGGATAAAAAGGTAGAGTGTATCAAGTCCCAATACGCTTGGAGTCAAAATACGGTTAAGAGTGATCGTTTGGAAGATGATCGTTGATAGAGCGATAGCGCTACCTGTGAGTAAGATGGCCAGGATCTTCATCCCTCTTCTAGGAAGTATGTAGGACCAGTTACTCCCGATATTGATCCAGAGATAGGTAAGGATTAGGACCGCAGCAAGGATACCTAGCGTTGTAAGTTTGACCTTATGACTCATATTTTCGACTCCTCAGTAACAAAGAAACAAAAATAAAACTCCCAATGATGCCAACGGTTAAACTGATCGGAATCTCGTAAGGATAGATGATGATTCGACCAATGATGTCGCAAAATAAGATAAATATTGCTCCTAAAAGGGCTGTAAAAGGAAGATTCTTTTTTAATTGATCGCCGTGGTAGATGGATACGATATTGGGAATGATTAAGCCTAGAAAAGGGATCACCCCAACCGTTAGGACCACCGAAGCGGTGACAAGGGCGATGATCACTAGACCCATATTGACAACTTGTTTGTAATTCAGCCCTAAGTTTTTGGCAAAGTCTTCACCCATACCCGCGATGGTGAAACGTTCGGCGTATAGGTAGGCGAAAAACATTAATGGAATGCTGATATATAAAAGCTCATAGCGCCCCTCCATAATCATCGAAAAATCGCCCTGCAACCACGAAGAAATATTTTGTATGAGATCATGTTTATAAGCAAAAAAGGTAGCAATTGAACTGATAATATTTCCAAACATTAAACCGACAAGAGGGACAAAGATCGCGTCTTTCAACTGGATCTGATCAAGAATCTTCATAAATAGAAAAGTTCCTGCCAAAGCAAATAGAAAGGCGATCCCGATTTTGGTTAACGAGCTAGCGGCTGGAAATAAAAGCATTGAGATCAAAATCCCTAAGCGAGCAGAATCCATCGTTCCCGCCGTGGTGGGAGAGACAAACTTATTTTGGCTAATCTGTTGCATAATCAATCCACAGATGCTGATACTGATCCCGGATATGAGGATACTCATCAAGCGCGGAATTCGACTGATGAGTAAGATATGCCCCTGTGTTTCATTCAAATGGATTAGATCCCATGGTGTTACATTTTTTACACCGATAAAAAGTGATAGAAGGGATAAACCAAGAAGGGCAGTTAGAAGATATCTCTTTTTCATCATTGTCCCTCAGTATAAGAAGTATTTGTTAATAACGATTCCATTTAGATAGAAATGATAATCATTATCAATTATCTTTACGATTTCATCATAACATGTTTTTTTGATCTGTCAACTGTTTATTAAAGCGAATGATTTTTATAAATGAGGAAACCAAAAAAGCCGTCCTATGCAAGAACGGCTTTAAGCGTGAACAGGATTACCAAGGAAATTTTTTGATCGTCTTCCTTGGCATTCGTACCGAGGCGCGAGGTGGATATCGGGAAGAGTTATTGATTGATATATTTCTCAAAAACATGACCAAAATCTTTGACATGATATTGTTTGTTGGTATTCATCATCCAAGAAAAAGCAATCTGGTTTAAATCTTTAAACTGTTGAATCAGATCCCCTTCCGTGTTGCGCAGTTTGCTTAACGTGGCGGAGGCGAGTTCCAGGCTTTTATGTGCATATTTTATGGCTTTCGCATTATCATATTGAATTTCAGCGATTTTGGTTAAAGCTTTGTAGAGTTCCTGCACTTCTTCAATATGTTTTTTATGTATATCGATCGAATAACGTTCTTCTCCAATGATAAATTTAATTTCTACATCTAGATCAACAGTCCCCGCAGTTTCGAGGAATACATTTTTGATCGGGTTATTGTAATAGTCATAACGTTTTAGCTTTCTCTTTTTACTTGTCGCACTTGTACCATCGAGATGAATCAATGCTCTGTTTGTAAAACAGTACTCGTCTGATTTTGATTTGATGAGAAAATAAATCTTCTCATCATCTTCATGCATCACATAATCATCGGCGTCCACTTTATCATAGTCTTGAGGCTTAATGATCGATCCAATATCACTTAGTCCAAGAACATCAGCTGCTACTTTTCCAAACATAAGATCAGCCCCTTTTTTTCGGTCTATGGTGAATATTGTTTCTCGTATCCATTATAACATAGCTCAAAGAAGGGGTAGGAGGGGGTAGGAGATGATTATTACTTCTCTTCTTTGTCATCGCTTGTTTGATCGGATGTGCTTCGAATGTATCGGTTTAGCCCCCAGGTACTGATAAAGGAGAGAATAAAGAAGAGGAATAAACCTGTCCAATTAATCCCTAACCATTGGGGACTGGGAATTCCTTCAAAAATAATTTCAAACAATCCGCTAAATAACGCAAGTGGAAAGCCAAAGATGGTGATCAAATCAATCAATCGATTTGTGCGTAAGCTCATATGGTTTTCAAGAATTTGTTCCAGTTCCGTGATCGTGTTATAGAGTTCATCGAGCTGTGACTGAATCGCCCAACGTTTTTCCACCGTTTGGCGAAAGGTGAGTAGATAATAATCAGAGGAAGAAAGCATCGTTTTTAAGAGGGTATGACGGATTTCCGCTTTTTTGAGGGTGATCCATTGATTGGCTTCCAGTAAATATTTCCCGGAAAGTGTTTCTGCATTATTGAGCCACGTTTGGATATTGGACATCATTTCGATGCATTCTTTGTGGATTTGCTTAAAAACCTTCAATCTTTCCATGAGATGCTTGACTTCAGTGGTATAGCGTGGAAAATCAAGTTCTTCACTGATCCAATCATCTAGAATAAAGATTCCTTTATCATGGATGAGCGCATATCCACAAGGTATTTCGATAAAATCAAACGAATCTTTTTGTGGCAAGGGATGGATGGGAGGAATGGTGTTCCGATCTTCATTGGCAGCACATACAGCAAGATAGCGCTGTAAGGTTGGCGATGTTACCAATACTTGTTGTTGTCCCAGTGAGTTCCATTTCGCCGCTTTAAATGTTTTTTCACCCCATAGGATGGGAGGACATTCGTAGATGCGACACGGTTGATCCACTGTACCGTCTGCCAGAAAAGGATTGACCGTGATCGATTTAGCGGGGTTGTAGAGTTCCCAGATGATACTCACCACCGTCGACCAATCCAGTCTAGAACCACCATAATGGGAATCGACGGATTTTGGTGCAACTAACTGAGCAAAGCTTTCATTTTTGTGATTCCAAAATTGCACGCTCTCATCAAGCTCAACGTTTCGTTCTTCTTTTTCAAGTTGTTCAAGTCTTTCCCATAGATCTTTCAAATGTGCGCGCGTTTGGGGATCCACCTGAATGACCATATCCCGTCCTGTCCCTTTCAGTTCGGGACGATGAATCGCGAAAAATTGGAAACCTGATTTTAACCATGTTCGTTCTTCATCGTGGATTAAAAAGGATTTTAATAACCCCATATAGGTATTTTCGGTTGTAATAAATGCATCTACTAAAATTTTTCGTTCTGAGCGCATCACCGGCAACTCAAGTTGGGTAATCGTTGCCTTTTTTAACCCGAGCAGGTATTTTTGATATTCCATATTTAGATGCATCGTCGCTCTGTTGTATTCTTCGATATGAT
>JANWJM010000095.1 GCA_025449475.1 Thermoactinomycetaceae bacterium | reverse complement strand
TGAATCTGCGGTAGGCGAATATCGGCTTTACTTGCCGCGTCCCCACTCATCTCGGGACTTTCACCGATTGCAAGCATAATGACATCTGACTTTTTAGCCAACTTTTGTGCAGCATTTAACCCTTCAGCTGTTCCTGTTTCAATTCCACAGCCCTCTGCATACAGAAGCTTATGGCGTTCGACTTTTTTGGAAAGCCCCTCATATAATGAAACGGCCTCATCTCTCGAACCTAACCAAGACCAAGGACCCAATATATCCTGACTCTTCACGAATGGACCGATTATTGCTATTTTCTGATTCTTATGAAGCGGAAGAATACCGTTTTTATTTTTTAAAAGAACGATTGATTTCGTTGCCAGCTCCCGAGAAATGTCACGATGATTCTTGCTCATGATGATTTTTATCTCTAACGCTTCATCTGCCCCGCGATAGGGATTTTCAAACAATCCCAGATTCGATTTTAATCTTAAGATTCGTAGAACAGCTTCATTGATTAATGCTTCATCAATCATTCTTTCTTCAACCAACTGTGATAGATGCTTGATATATGTTGTGGACATCATTTCAATATCGATACCGGCTTGTATCGCTTGATAGGCTGCTTGAGCTTCATTCGCTGCAACTCCATGAGGAATAAGTTCCCTCACTGATTCCCAGTCAGAGATCACCACACCATTAAATTTCCACTGTTCTCGAAGGATCCCTCGCATCAGTTGTTTGTTGCCAGTAGCAGGAATACCATTGACCGTATTAAATGAACTCATGATCATTTGAGCCCCTGCATCTAGCGCAGCCTTGTATGGGGGTAAGTAATATTCCCGCAGTTGTCTTTCTGACATATCAACGGTATTATAGTCACGCCCTCCTTCAGGAGATCCATATGCTGCAAAGTGCTTAACGCAAGCTGCGATTCTGTATGGGTTATTTTCAAGGTTCTGTCCTTGAAATCCATGAACAAAAGCTTTCGCAAATTGACTATTTAAGTAAGGGTCTTCTCCAGTTGATTCCATGACTCTACCCCAACGCGGGTCTCTGACTAAATCAACCATCGGTGCAAACGTTACATGAATTCCAGAAACCGAGGCTTCCAACGCAGCAATCTGAGCACTTTTTTCAGCAAGTTCTAAATCCCATGAACATCCAATCGCCAAAGGAATTGGAAAAATAGTCTTAAAACCATGGATAATATCAGCCATAAATAAGAGAGGAATACTAAGCCGACTTTTTCTAAGATGTTCTCTCTGAATACCGATAATCTCTTTTGCTCCTGAAGCACCAATCACAGATCCACAATTCTGAACGATTTCTTTATTTATTCCCAATTCATTCATCGGTCCTGTTGGATCATCTTTCTTGTTTGAACCTTCAAAGAAACCTGAAGTTAATTGGGTTAATTGCGCTATTTTTTCATCCAATGTCATCTGTTCAAGAATATACTCAAGAATTTCTTCACTCACATTGAACTCCTTTTTTTCGTCTTGTTCAAGGGGCTGGTTCTAATCTGACACTTTTTTGATATGTTCTGGTACCCAATAATTCATTACTCTCATAAACTATTCAAAAAGCGGAGTTGATCTTCATGGTGAAATGGATTAATGTCTCTACATCCAAACATCAATTAAAACTTTTTGATGGAAACAGATTGTTGAAAACTTATCCCATTGCAGTGGGAAAAATATTGACACCATCTCCCTCTGGAACATATACCATTATCAATAAACAACGTAACCCTGGCGGACCATTTGGAGTGCTTTGGATGGGTTTGTCAAAACCTCATTATGGAATACATGGTACAAATAATCCCGCTTCAATTGGTAAAAATGTCTCCCACGGATGTATTCGAATGCATAATCATGATGTTCTAGATTTATCATCAAGGGTTTCCCTTGGTACTGCAGTGGTAATTCATAAATGACTCTATTAAAGGCTGTTTTTGTAAAGTTTGTTGTTAAAATCCAAAGGCCGATTTTAACGTAGAAATAAGCTATTTTATGCATTCGTAATTAGTTTGTAGCTCTTTTCTCAATAATTATAGTCAGTGTCAACGTGATAACAATGTCAATCCTCTTTTTATCTCTCCAAAAGCAACATAGTCTGAGAAAAGAGCCTTGTTAAATTAACCTCCTTTCTTGCCTAGTTGGTTTAAAAACGGCATTAAGGAGGTATTTTCTTATTATTAATGTTCTTGCTCAACGTTTCAGTACCTATGAAATCCAATACTTTAATAATCCATACTTGCGTGAAAAGCATGGCGTTACACTTGCCTCACCTAGCCAAGCAAACTCGCCCTTAACCAGGCACGCGCGCGGTATGGTCCAACTGGAATTTGGATCAAACTGGTTTTTCCTTTCGAGTCGATTCTGTAAAGTTCATCACATTGATTCGCATCGAATCCCAACAATGGATGCCCGCCCATTCCTAATGCACACGACACTAAAAGCAACCTTTGCACGAGAATGCCCGCTTCCATCTGTTGAATACGGTATCCTCTATACCCCAAGTTCTCTTTGAGGTGATTCTTGTCCCCAACCACATGCATACAGAGTGGAACTTGATATAAATTCACATTTGGCATGATTAATCCAGATTGTAAAAACTCCCGGTAATCCCCTTCGGATATTCTCCGAATGGCATGAGTACCATTGTCATAAAAATAAGCCCCATTTGGAATATCCTCTAAATTATAAAAACTTCCATATAAAGAAACACGATTTTCAAGCTGTCCGTGTGGCTCGTCAAGATCATTTTGATACGAGAAAGAAAAGGTCTCTTTTAAAAAAGTAGATAGTTGTGTTTGGCTCACTTTTCCTAATATAAAATCATTATCAGGTGAATATCGCTTCCGACAAACAGATGCAAAATCATACGAAAAACGCTCCTTAAATGGAAGCAAGATCATCTCCGTAGTATCAAAAGCAAGTTTCTTATCATCATTTTTCATTATTTTCACAAATGACTGGGTTGTTTCAAACATCGTTGCTTCATTTAGTTTTCTTAGCATCGGATAATCAATGACTCTCTTTGATCGATTATAGGACACATGATTCAACATCGGAACTTCCCGACACATCTCAGAAGCAGACACCATTTTTTCTCTTTTTTGATTGGTGTCAACACAAATTAGAGACGGTTTCATACTGATTGGGATCACCGCATATACACTTTCCTCTTGCTGTGATAACCCAAGCAAATGATTAATAGACCGATCAAGAAATTGATAACATACCCGTGTTGAGAACCCCATCACATTAGCTACTTCTAATGATTGCCCAATTAACACACCTGCATCTAACCCTTGGAGTCTGTAGGAAAAATTATTGTATTTATAAAAGTTTTTCCAAAAAACCGTCGAGACAAAAACGGTGCAAAAACAGTCCGAAATAGGATGACTATTCGCAAGACTTCTAGATAAGTAATCATCAAAATTTCCTTCACGTAACAATATAAGACGATGATGTGCCACGTCATAATGGTAAATTCCATTAGGAATATCATCAAGCTTTACATACACATATAATTCATTAGGATAAAGCGCCCCTCCAGAGGGAACAAATCTCCGTAACGACTCAGTAAAGCTCGCCTTTTTTTCTACAGTTTCATCATTTATGACAGATAGAGAGTATTGAGATAGCCCATATATATACCATAAAAAATGACCAAGCTCTTCCAAATTAGGGTTAAGGTGACCTTCACGCTTTTTAAGCGTTAATGGTATTTCTGTAGTAAATGGGATCGTCGGCAAATCACGGTATAGTTTATAAGGTAGTGGGGCATCTTCCCAATCAACCTGCCAATTTGGGGGATAGATTTTATCCGTATCAAAATGCAATTGATGTAGAAACGTTTCCAGCTCCAAATCTTTTTCCTCCTACTCTTCAAGTTATGGGAACGGATGGGGATATGGATTTAGTCCTTCATACGTTAACGATTTCTCCGCAAATCCTAGTTGCATAGGTACCGTGAGCACCCTTTCCAACCCTTTCACACGGGTAAGATGATGACCAAATGTCATCGGTAACATTCCAGGAATTATTACCTTTACACAGAATAATCCATTCCGTTTGGTAATCGGTGTGGACTGGTCAACCACAATAACATCAAGGTTTAAACGGCGGAACTTCTGAAGTATATCTTGAAGATCATCCTTCAAATCAGGATGCGACGGTGGCTGCTTGAATTCCTGTGCAAACGTACGTAATGGACCATGGTCATTCAATAAAAAGTTTAGTCGTTCCTCTGCTTCTTGTAGACCGTATAGCATGCCATGATCCTCCATGCTACGAACTGCGAATGGATCTTTCAGCATCGTTTCATATTTCTGTCTATTCTTCTCTAGTTTTTCGTCATCCCTAAACATCATTCCAGCTAACTCGAAAATCGTGCTTTTTACGGCCTTAATAGGATCTGGGTTTGCACCTGCTGCACAAATGAGGTTTACTCCCTTGGATCTTTTATTTTTAGCTATAGCCCAAACGCTTGGAATTCCATGTTCCATCGTCGAATTGTAAAAATAAAGGTCATATCCAGCTACTTTTTGAATACGGTCCACCATTAGCTGCAATTCTGTATCGTTAGCAGAACGAAGATTGAGACGCGCGAGGGGGAGCTTGGCATACCAAGTTAGTAAAAATGAATCTCTCTCGACGACCTCCATAATGGCATGGAAAATGGCTTCCTCTAAACTCCCCCCTAATGCGCATCCGTTAGAAGTTTCATATACGTAGCCCTCCCCACAGTTTAAACTATAATAGGCAAGTAACTCTGGAACCAGAATAGGACGTTCTTGTAAAAATGAATAACCCCAGACCCAATCCATTGGAGCATCAGGATTAAACTTTTTAAAAGGAAATTGAGGTTTTTCATATTGTTCCGATTCATGAACACCTACACTTGTTGGATTTATTGCTTGTTGTTCTAAATGATGATAACAATCATGAACGACTGTCCTTTTCCCTCGAGGCTTAATCCCACAATATCGCTCAATACCTTCCAAAATGGCAGTCAACTCACTTATTTCATAAGAATTAGTCCGTCCCGCTACTCCCTCATCTCCTCCAAAAAGAGGCATGGTCACTAAAACATCAGCAAACGGCAGTCTCAAATCCTGCATTTTACCATTCATGAGCCCTGTACGAGAATCGAGGAAACCTTTGGCTAGCACAGTTTTTAATTCTTCCGTTGAACGACTGCGATAACCGCCATTTATTTTAAGACTAGATTGTAAGCGAATTTGAGCTAATTCCGCTGTATCATTAGGTAATGAGCTGCACATCGGGCATGTTGGATCAGGTAAGAAAGAGTGACTAGAGGTCGATAACGTTCTTAGGTTCATAATGAGTACTCTTTCTTCTAATTTGTTGGATTTTCCTTGAAAAACCCTCCGTACTTCATTCGTTATCAAAGTTGCCATTTGAAATAGTCCCGAATGTGTGATCCAAGCATCTCGTATTCCACTTTGACCTTCTGCCAAGCTTTCCTGAAACTTCCACATTTCTTGACGATCAGGGCCCGCTAAGATACGCCGCATGTCAGCACAGTAAGAACACCCCATGGTATCAGGTCGTACGAATGGTCCAATAATTCCCTCTCCGAATGAAACAAACCCTCGAAGCCACGGCAACCCTAAGGACTTCATTCTTTTTTCTACTTTTGGATAAGCGGAGGGATGCCAGGCATCGTAAAGCACTAGAACGAATTCTATTTCTTCAGAAACCTCTTCTAAAATACTTTGACGCTTTAGAGAATAGTTTTCGGATAATTGATGGTAGACGATATCCGCTAATAAACCCTTTCCATCCATTAGAATTTGAGTAGCCATTAAATTTCCTCCTCTCGAATCTGTACACCAAACACACCTGCCAGTTCCTGTTTTAAAAAAGATTCGAACGAAAGATCATAAACGAATAATTGCTTACCGTTTTGGTGTAAGACCTGCATGGAAGATTGTAATAGCTCCAATCTTGTCATATCCTCCCATGAGGGGATATTGAGTTTGAATTCCTTATTTTCACGAAATACCGCTGACTCCATTTCGTGATCCACTACCATTGGATTTATTTGGTAATTTTGCGTATTCAAAAGTGCTTGTTGTAATGCATTTCGCAATGCAAGCGTTATATTTAATCCTGCACGAGTAATCCTTTGACCATTATATCTTACACTTATGACAGGGAAGCCCAATATATCCTCTTTCAAATCAATTGTCGGCGTGCCATTCAAGGTAGACAGGGCATCTACATATACTTTACATGACTGATCTTCAATTGATCCTAGCTGCACATCAAAGATGCCGTTCAGCCCATCATCCATTCGGTTACTCAATTTTTCATCTAAATAGGCTTGCAGTCCCCGACAGACTGCCTCTTCGATGGTTTCTCCCGCGCCGATTCCTATTGTACCCTCCATAAATTTAGGGTCGTTATGATCATCCTGATTCCTAACAAATGAATCAATCCATTTTGACACATACATTTCAATGCCCGTTAGTCCGGCATTTCTTTTTGCTTCCTCATGTGTTAAACCAGCACAAATAACTTCCGGAAGAAGATCTGCTGGTCCGGAGGTTAACGGGTTGACTGCTTGAACAAAGCACTGTGCAAGTGGAAGTTGTGATAAATTCCGTTCCTCCCATGAATGGAAAATTCCTATCTCTTCGGAGGTTAATCCATTAAAATATTCCAATAGTTCATGTGATGCGTTGTTTCTTTTCCCTTCCTGTTCAATCCTTAAATCAAGGTCTTCAACCAGTCTAGGCGCAGCACTTGTAGAAGTGACCAATGGGTGTGGAATGAATGATAACCATTCACCTTCTAATGTTTCAAAATCAAGAAGATAAATTGAATTAGTGGATCCTGCAATTCCTGTCACCTTTTTGAAAAATTCAAATACAATGACATTTGCCAGAAGGGCTCCAGTTGTGGAAGACACCATGTTCGGCTTCTGATCTGATTGAATGGCAGATTGATGGAGTCGGCGCCATGCAGACTCCCAACATCCATCCCATTCAGGATGAATAACTGGGCCTGATAACCCCACTTGCTCTAAACAAATGGCAGGTAGAAATATCTTCCCTTCCTCTTTGCAAACGTTATTTAGATGCCTTAGTTCATTTTCATTTCCGTCCTGTGTGACATATAGAATGCAATCATACGACCTTACGACTTGATTCCAATAACTTTTATATCCCTCTTTTTCAAAGGGGACCTCTCTAACTTCCACCTCAGAGTCCATTTCGCGGGCATTTTGAATTAGCTCATAAATCCGGTGCCGATTTGTTGGTATGGATTCCGTTACTAGAAAATCAAATTTTGGAAGTCCCGATTCGATTAATGCACTAGCCAATGAAACGAGAATGGATCCTGATCCAACTATCAGAACGTTAGTCTGACGGTATTCTTGAAAATGATAGGCTCCAGAATCAACAAAATTTTCAATAAATTCAATTTGTGAAGCATACTTTTCAAGTATCATTTTATTTAATTCGTGAGGTCTATCTTGACTTACATCTCGCACAAAACCATTCTGTAACAACGTTTCTCCAATCTCATATACTCTGTTCCGATATGGGCCCGTTAATCCCTCTGTTAATTCTCCCATTGTTTGCTCTCCGTTGAACATTGGCATTAGTTTTTCAATCCACTGATAGATGGTGCCTCCTTGCATGCGGAATGAGCTTTCATTATTTCTAAAATACACACCACCTTCTGGATCTGGTAAATAAAATGTATCTCTTTTTACCTTCAGACGCATGAACGAGTCAAGTTTTGTCATTTTGTTCCTCCTATTTTCTAAGCATCGTCAATTATCCACTATCAGTCTATGTAGTTTTATTTGTCCCTTATGATTAAGCAAAATAGGAGTGCCCCTGCAATCAGTCATGTAGGGACACTTTTTGATCATTTAATCACTAATCTATTTATAACGATTAACCCCAACATTGGGAACAGCTAAAACAGTTAGAACAACTGAAACAGTTAGAACAACTAAAACAGCTAAAGCCTCCACAACGACCAAAGCCCCCGCAACGTCCAAAGCCTCCACAACGTCCAAAGCCTCCGCAACGTCCAAAGCCTCCGCAACGTCCAAAACCTCCGATTCCGACACCAAATACGCGCGGATCGTCGCTGTAAGACATTGATGTTAACTCACCAGTTTGGTAAGGATCCATTTCTAAATTTTGTAACTCATATTGAAAATTTTGCATTTTTATCCTCCTCTTTTACTTACAATCTGTTTTTTTTGGACATGAGAGAATGAAGAAATGATGATATCAGGTTGCAAACATGAATAATCAAATATTTCTTGTACTCTCTTCAACAAAATATGATACCTGTTAGGTTGTTGTTCCTGATTTCAGAGCCTATAATTAATAGACTCAGCCTATATTAACTTAAATTCAATACTTACCCATTCCAATTAGAAGCAATTTTACATATCCTGTACTAAGGGGTTAAAATTTTCAATAAGAGTTCCACTTTTAAAAAAAGGGAGTCGTTAACGTGATATGCATTGGTTCTGTTTCAATTGAAAATGTGAGTGGTTCTGCGAATGTTCAATTTGGCAATATTGTTAATAGAGCTCCAATTACTTCAGAAAAAACGACTAATGGTTCAGGCGCTGAAAATGAAGGAATGTTAGTCATAACTAGTACTGGTTTTAGTCTAACAACATCGATACCTTCCACAACAAGTCCTACTACAACAACTCCAACAGCACCCAGTTTCACACCACCAGTTATCACACCAGCAAATCCATCAGCTCCTATTACATCAAGTCCGGTAGAATAATTTCATCAAGTCCAGCCAATGAAGAAAGTGTAAATCATCAAGTTTCTCTAAGTTCTTGCTCCAATAAGGTTAAAACTTCGGATTTGATGAGAATAAATAATTAAAGAAAAGGAGAAAAGAAAGGCTATTAAACCCATAGAAAATGCCTGACCTCCATTACGTTGAAGCATTAATGTAATGGGGGTCAGGCACTTTTTAAAGCGAAGAATCTCGCTTTGCCGATCTCTTAT
>JANWJM010000094.1 GCA_025449475.1 Thermoactinomycetaceae bacterium | reverse complement strand
TTCTCTCTCTGTCACTCATAAACTCAATCAAAAATCCCTTACCGTGCATGGAAAACTGAACAGAAAGGTTGATAGTGGTGTCTTCAATGTTACTTTCCAAGGAAAAACCAAACAATTTGAAGGACCAGGAAATTCGTTCACGGCTCACTTCCCACGTTCCGGACTCAAACCGGGAACTCATACGCTCACTGTCTCTTTCAGAGGACTGATTGGAAATCAAATTGTATCTGACACCAAAAAAGTACGCGTCACCATTCCACAGCCGAAAAAAATTTCTCTCTCTGTCACTCATAAACTCAATCAAAAATCCCTTACCGTGCATGGAAAACTGAACAGAAAGATTGATAGTGGTGTCTTCAATATTACCTTCCAAGGAAAAACCAAACGGTTTGAAGGACCCGGGAATTCGTTTACGGCTCATTTCCCACGTTCCGGGCTCAAACCAGGAACTCATACACTCACTGTCTCTTTCAGAGGACTGATTGGAGATCAAGTGGTGTCTGATACCAAAAAGGTTCAGGTTACTATACCCGCAATTGATTCGTCCAAAAAAGTCACAATTCACGAGAAAGAAACAAAAGCAACGCAAAAGAAGGTTGTCATTGGTGGTCCCTTACCAAAGACAGCAACAAATCTCCCCCTACTCATTCTGTCCGGCTTTCTTCTAATGGGCGTTGGAATCACAGTCTGGTGGAGACGAAAGAAAGTCTATTAACCTCCTTGTGAAGGAAAAACCAGCCTCACATCTATAAGAGGCTGGTTTTTGTTATACAACCGGCTAATAAAGAGTAGATTTCGCTCGACGGCTTTTATCGATTGGAAGCTTCCCAATCAGCAATCTCCTTTCGAACAATAGGAGCTACTTGGGTTCCATACAATTCAATTGCCCGCATCACTTGATCATGCGGCATGGTTCCCATCGGTACATGCAAAAAGAACCGAGTAATTCCGACAGCTTTCCGCAAATGGATAATTTTATCCGCTACTGTTTGGGGATCTCCTACATAGAGCGCTCCATGGAATTGGCGTGCTTGATCAAAACTGGCACGCGTATATTTCCTCCAGCCTCTTTCTCGACCAATGATATTTAGACTCGCTTGGGTGGAAGGAAAAAATAATTCTGCCGCCTCTTCGGTATCATCCCAAACAAATCCATGAGAATGTGAGGCAACGGGTAGCTGACGAGGATCATGACCGGCATGTCTCGCAGCCTCTTGATAGAGTTTGACAATTGGCGCAAAATGCTCAGGACTTCCACCAATAATCGCAAGTACCAGTGGTAAGCCCAACTTTCCAGCCCGTATGGCTGAGGATTGTGTACCCCCACTTGCGATCCAAATCGGTAATCTCTTTTGGACAGGTCGAGGATAGATAGGCAACTGATCAATGGCTGGCCGATGACGACCTTTCCAACTGACCTTGACGGATTGGTTGATTTTCAAAAGTAAATCGAGCTTCTCTTCAAAAAGCTCGTCATAATCCTTCAGATCAAAGCCAAACAAAGGAAATGATTCGATAAACGAACCTCTCCCCACCATCAGCTCAGCCCGTCCATTGGCGAGAGCGTCCAATGTTGAAAATTGTTGAAACACCCGTACGGGATCATCCGAAGATAAAACCGTCACTGCACTGGTAAGCCGAATTCGTTTTGTTCGTGTTGCCGCACCTGCTAAAATCACAGCAGGGGCAGAAGCGGCATAATCGATTCGATGATGCTCACCTACACCATATACATCCAATCCAACCTTATCTGCTAAAATGATCTCATCGATCACTTCGCGTATCCGTTGATCATGAGGCATAATCTCACCAGTTTTTGGATCTGGTGTTGTTTCAACAAAGGAACTGATCCCTAACTCCACGTCATCGCCCTCCCTAGCTATTACAAGCATCGATTTACTCAGTAATTCCCATTCTTTCCAAACTCTCTTGATTTGAGAATATGATATTAACTCCCCCCTTAAATATCCTATCAATCTTCCGAATAAGCATCGATCGATATTAGCAACCTACCAGCAATTTGCTGGTATTTCACCTTTGTGCTTTCACTTGATTCTTCTTCTTTAAGCGATTGCGGATAAGCAAGTAAATAGGTATGCCGATCAGACTCAGTCCGAACAACACGGGTATCGCTCCAGCCAAAAAGATCAACCCATTTTTCCCAACATTAATCATCCACTGAATCGATTGCAGAAAAGCTTCTTTCATTTCCAGACCCATCGACGCATTATCAGGCGCAGAAACAACCTCTTTTTTTGTCAAGGTAACCATCACTTCAGAGAATTCAACACGATTCTTCAGATATTGCAGTCGTCCTTCAATCTGTTCAATTTGAGCTTGAATGGTATCCAGCTGTTGGGAGATTTTCAGCAATGAAGACGAATCCGTCGCCTTATTCATCAGATCAAATAGACGCTTTTCAGTTGCTTTTTTTGCTTTTAATCGAGCCTCCAGATCAACCATTTCCTCCGTGACATCGTTTCCTTGGATAGTGATCTGACGAACATTGCCATCCAAAGAGTTTGTTTTTAGATGATTGATGAAAGTCTGGAAATTTTTTTGGGGAATTCGAAAAGTAAATGTTCCGGTTTGCTCGTTTTTTTGATGCTGTTGTTCACTGCTATGGACCAAATAACCTTGTGATTGACTCACCAACTTTTCGATGGCGTGACGTGATTGTTGATAGTTGTTTACATCAATCGTCACCGTTGCTTTATAGGTGATCTGCTTGCTTTGCTTTTCAGCATTTTTTATGGCATTCATCGAATCCGGTTGGGATGGATTCGTAGTTCCCCGGGATTGACTAAAAGAAACAACGTTTGACTCTTCCGTTGTCGGAAGCCTCTCTGATTGCGTGGTTGTCTTCGAAGAACAAGCTACGGTCCACAACATTAAAAGACAAAACCCAGCTGTAAATAACCATCGTTTAGAATCAAACATAAAATGTGCCCCTCTCATTGTTCATATTCGTTCGTGAAGATGATTGAGGTCACCGAAGGAAGAAGCATCCCTTCCTTCGGTGATCACTTTGTTCTAATCGCGTCTCTTTTCCTCTGTCTCAGCGATATCATCTCTTTGATGATTGGATAGAATAAAGAGATGTTTGTATCGCTGGTAGATATACGAAATGAACAACAAAACCATCCCCAATCCCATAAAGAGGAAGATCCGATACAGTGTCTCCAAAAAGGCGAGATCGAAAAGGAAAATCTTGAATATCGAGATACCGATTAGTCCGATTGCAATCCATCTTAAGGATGGGAATTTTCTCCATACACCGATTGCAAATAATCCAATGGCATACAGAATCCAAGCAACAGAGAACGTTAATTGTTTAAGATTCAATAACTCATGGATCGACTGTTGATCTTGTTGGATGAGTAATCGAAATAGATCGTTGATTTCTACCGTCAGGAGTTCAAACAGCAACAGCGCGATCACGATGGAACCAACTAAACGTACACTGGATCCCTTCTTAAACCAAGCAAGATGGACGAACAGTACGGCCACAACCATAAAGAAAAAGAGACTTCGTTGATTGAGCAAGGGAGTAAAAGAGAGAATCGGGGTAAAGGTCACGCTAAGGAGCATCACAAAAAACACCCCTATTCCCAATACTATCCAAGCAGTCGATTGGACCCATTTTCGCTGATGCCTTAAACCAAGCCACATGAGTGGTAAACTAAATAACACCCAAATGGTTGCCAAACTTAGTGGATGAGTAAACCGGATCGATTCCGCTTCCCACGTTTGTGAGGGGCTGAGTTGGAACAATTGATGCCGGAAATAATCGTTAATTTCCACATTGATCAAGGTAAAACAGAGCGCTAGCAAGACAAAAATAAATCCCATTCTCTTCTGCCCGTCATGTTTTCGAAAAATCGAATAGAAATAATAGGTCACAAGAACAGCGACAAGAACCATCAGAAAGCGGAAATTTAAGACTGGCACAAATTGTTCAAGGGGTTGGAATCGCAAGCTATGGATCCACACACCCAATACACATAGACCGTAAAAGATTGTAGAACTTTTGATTAAGGATGGGATATTTCGTCGCCAAGCATATCCGATCAAAGGAACAGCATAAAGAATCCAAGCTATCCACATCATATTCCATTTGGTATATAGGAGAGCGTGTGGATCATTTTCTCCCAATGTTATTATGATTTGATGAGTAAAATAATCATGAATCTGCAGAGTCATCCATTCAAACCCCAGAATAATTCCACTATATAGGCTTGCTAATGCAAACCACGGATGCTGATTACGATGCCAACGATAATGCAAAACCAAGACAAGGATCGCAACCAAAAAGATTGGCATCCGTGACCAGAACACAACGGTAAAATCGATGGTGGGATCGGCGATAGCCACTAAAGAAAGGTAGATGGTTCCAAGCATTAACAATACCCAAGATGCGATCCGCAAAGAATGGATTTGTTTCCAAATTGCCACTCGAGCGAGAAACAGGCTATAGATCATCCAGCTAGTAAAGAATACCAGCGCAGCGAGAAAATCAACTTCATGGACATAAGCCCCAGCTGTCATGTGTTGTATATAATCTTTCAGTTTATAAATTTCATAGCTAAAACCCATCCACAATACGATCGCCCAAGCAACATGTAATATCGGCTGGGTGATATATTTACGCGGTTGTCGAATTGCTCCGAGTAAGAAAACAGCTGTCAAACCAACAAAAGAGAGAAATCTCAAATTAAATACTGGAGGATTCAGATCATCCATCACGGAGTAGATGATCAGTGTAAAACTAACGATCACGAGAAATCCGAGAAGATAGTTAATCAACCATTGTAAACGTTTATGCGTCGCCCAGCCGATCATCAGTGCCGTTTGAATGATCCAAACAAGGATCAGTTCAAATCGTTCCCAATGATAGATCGGTGCAAGATTGATAAACAGGCAGAATGTGAGCCCATGTCGAATCACATGAGGTTTGATGAACTGGGGTTTCTTCCTTCTTCTCGATAAAACAATCAATGGCGCAAGATAGAGCAAGCCTGCTATGATCAATGCTTCTAGGATCCAATCTGAATGATTCGCTTCAAGTAAGCATACCAATCCAACATATAAAAACAAAGCATGAATCGAAGCCATCGTCACTTGCGCAATGAGCCATTGAATGTGACGAGTCAGTGTATAAAGCTCATATCCATAAAAAATCGCCCAAAAGATGGACAAAAAGCCGATTCGCAGCAACCATTCACTCGGATCATATTGACCAAACAAATAAAGAAAAAAAATGACGTATGTTGCGACCACTGTCAGATGATAGAGAAGGCTCCAGTTCCGCTTTTTGATCGCCATTACAATCATACTAAGAGAGAGGAAAGCTAGATAGGAAAACAACCCCGTTGTACTCGCTGCATTCACATGTACGAAAAATGGGGTCAAATAACCACCACACCATCCTAACAAGGAGATGGCGAAGGCGTTATAGGAGAGTGCCTGCTGAAAGGCAAGTAGGGTGACCAGGAATATCCATAGAAATGCAAACGTTCCATCGATCAAATGATAAAAATTGTGCGCCGCATAAGCTGCAAGATAAAGCGTCGCAATTCCTGCTCCTATCAAGCCCTGTGCGAATACTGGCAATTGTTTGCGGTGAAAATATCTTCCTCCCCCTAACAAGAGCAATCCGGCCATGATAACAATGATCACCTTCATGGGGTTGCTGATCAATTGATGATCAAAGGCATATTTGATAAAGAAAATGAGTCCTAATATCACTGCAAGTGCACCAATTCGATTTAACCATCTGCCTCCAATCAACAACTCCCAATCAATCCGAGTGCGGCTCTTTTTCTTTGAACGGGATATGGGTTCCGGTTGTCGATCTACTTGAGCTACTTGAGCAGGTTTCGAAGGTCGTTGTTCATCCACCTCTTTCTCTTGCATCGTTTCATCGATGGGTTCAGGTTTTTCCTGTCTTTCTGCTGAGGGCGTCTCTTGAATCACTTCCGTGTCTGGAATCACTGGCTCTTGATCCTCCTGTAAGACAGGTTTTTCATGTCCAGTGATTCGCTTCTCATCTTGTTGATTGGGAAAGCTGATGGTCTCTTCCTCTATCCCTTCTTGCATCGACTCTGAGCGTTCCCGTAGCTTTTGAAGCTGATGTTGTAATTCGCCTATTTGCTTTATTAGATATCGATGCGATGTTCGAATCGAAAAATAGCCAATCGTCAATAGAAGTAGCCAAATAAAAAGAACAAAGTACAAAACTTCCCCTCCTTCGATCATCATTCGAACAAAAAGCAATTGATTGAGTATATGTATAATTATATTACTTAACAATTTGTAAGCAAAAGTTGGGAAACGAGCACAACGGTACCTAACAGAAAGGGAGAATGACCAAAAAATGCTTGCTTCTTGTTTATAATAAAATCAAAACAATGATAAGGAGAGAAAAATGAACCGAAAAGAAGTAAAAAAAAGAGTGCAACAGTATAGTCACGAGGATTTGAGGCAATGGCGAAAACATATCCTAATCTGTTTAGAGCAATTTGAGGCTGATCGAAATCAATTCGAAATTGAAGAATGTCATTATTTACTTCGACTGATCGATCAACAGCTGAACAAACGACTAGAGAGGTGAACCGCATCGTTTTTTCAGCAGAGCATCACTTGGTAAAACATATTCCTGGTCATCTAGTAAACGCAGGGCTGCCGTAAACAACGCCTGCGTCTTGAACACATCCGATGCAATTTTTAATAGAGATGCGATTGGGAATCGGTTTACCGGAGAGGATTTTATAAACCTGAGGGCGAGCTGCTTCGCTTATCGGATTCTTTTTGCCATTTAAACACCTTATTGCAATATTTATAAATCGTTTTGCTTTCTTTGGCCATAATGGGTCCTACAATTGCTAAGATAAGTACATATAGCGCAGTAAACGGTGTTAACACAGAATCTAAACCTGCAGATATGCCTAAGTTAGCCACAATGATCGAAAATTCGCCTCGAGCCATAATCGTTAAACCAATATTTGTCGATGCTTTGTGCGAAAGTCCAGCATTTCTTCCGGCGATCATTCCAGCAACAAAATTTCCGATGATGGTGATGATTACAGCACCAATCGCTAACCACACTGCATCCACCAATGTGGAGGGGTCAATACTTAATCCAAAGCTAAAAAAGAAAAGCGCTCCAAAAAAGTCCCGAAACGGAACAATCAAATGCTCAATCCGATCCCGATGTTCCGTCTCAGAAAGAACTAAACCTAGTAACAAGGCGCCGATTGCTTCTGCCACATGAAGTATCTCTGAAAATCCAGACACAAAAAACAATAGCGCAAGGATCACGATGACAAAAATCTCGTCAGATTTTATATCTAACCATCGATTCAATAAAGGATACCCTTTTCGTGCAATAATGAAAAAAAGCAACATATAGCCAATCGAAATCAGAACTGATGTTAAAATGCCGAAAACGGAGGTTGAACCGGCTAACAAGACACCTGACATTGTGGTTAAAAATAACGCCAAGAAAATATCATCAAATAGAATCATGCCAAGAATCAATTCGGTTTCATTATTGGCTGTTCTTTTCAAATCGACTAACACTTTGGCAACAATCGCACTAGAGGATACGCTTAGAAGTCCTGCAATGATCAGTGTTTCCAACCACGGCAAGCCAACGAAAAATCCATAGATAAGACCTAAAACAAAGTTGACCACTACATAGACGCTACCACCAAAAACAATATTTCTTCCAGATCTCATCAGCTTTCCAACCGAAAACTCTAATCCCAGGTAGAAAAGTAAAAATAACGCACCAATCCGACCCAAAAATTGGATAATGTCATCACTTTCAATAAAGGTTAAGTCAATGATTCCAATCTTCAGAGCTTGTGGACCCACTAACATACCCAGAATAATCAGTAAAGGGATAATTGAGAACCGAAACTTATTCGCAATAATTGCACCAATTGCCACTAAGACTAATGCTGTTCCAACTTCAAATACTAAATCATCCATCCTATACTCCTCACCTCTTACTGGATAATAAACTATCAATCAGCTTTTTGATTTGGTTCCTTTCTCCCGAGAAAACTAATGTGTCACCTACTTCAATAATTGTATCTGGACCTGGATTATGCGATTTTTTTGTGCTCTTTTTCTTAATGGCAATAACGGTAACGCCAAAGTTACTTCTGATATCAATCTCACCAATTGTTTTATTGACAGCTGGTGCATTGGGTTCAACTTGATACCATTCAATAATCACATCATCAAACGCAAAATCGACTTTTTCCAATGCTTTTGGTTTATAAGCCATTCCGCCTAAAATTCCTGCAATCTGCCGAGCTTCTAAATCGTCCAATGTAATACTGCTGATAATTTCATCCTCATCATCGGAATCAAAATGATAAATTTCTCTGCGACCATCATCATGAACAACAATCACCAGTCGATCTTCGTTTTTAGTGATAATTTCAAATTTATACCCAATTCCTGGGAGTTCTGTTTCTCGAACATTCATTTTTGATGATTTCCTCCTTCAACAATTCGCTTTCATTTTTGTCAAATTTCCCATTTTCGGATTGTTCCTATCCTAAAATCCAAAAGAGAATTCCTTTCCCTACACGTCCCCACTGCCACTCTCAACATCATCTCATCTATATGTATTCAATAAATCGACCAAAGACGCATTATATCATCTTTCTCCTCACTTCATGGTACTCAGTATATTCTATAGTACCATAAAGTAACATGCAAACCCTCGCCTTCGGCAGAGGAAGCAATGTTGACACGGAAATCAGACAAAGGAACGCCCTAACAAAAAAACGCAGGTGTGCCTGCGAAAAGGCCTAACACCTGCGTTTTGATTTCCAAAATGAGATGGTCGGGATGACAGGATTTGAACCTGCGACCCCCTGGTCCCAAACCAGGTGCTCTACCAAGCTGAGCCACATCCCGTAATTGCGACATTATATACTTTATCACAGTTCCTGTTTGAAGTCAACGGTTTTTTTCTTTTTTCCAAATACACAAATGCTTTTCACATACATAGAATTAAACGCTTAGCAAAAACTATCAATACTTCATCATTTAAGGGAGAAGATTATGAGGCAACAGGGTTCTGTTACAGCATTCCAAATCTATTTTCTTTTCATCACAACCATTGGGATTTTGAATCACGTGATTATCTTACCAGCATTACTCGACGCTGCGGAAAGGGATGCATGGGTGGCGATTCTCTTCACGCTTCCCATTATACTCCTGTTGATTTACGGCATC
>JANWJM010000093.1 GCA_025449475.1 Thermoactinomycetaceae bacterium | reverse complement strand
TCACCTCCTTACATTGCGCGTTCTCTTTCCAGCCTCTCTCTAGCCAATCTACCAAACAGTCGGCTAGGTCTCTCTCTCATAAAGGGTTGAATTTCTCCTGTCCTCTGCTCTCGAACATTAATCCCTTCACCAGATAAAAGGCTCAATTCTTTAGCGTTATCCAACGTCTTTCTCGCCAGTTCGTTCAAACGCAGGAGTATTGCATACGGAACTTTTACTCCAAATCTACTGATGATAGTACCTATTTTTTTTGTATCTGTAAATCTTTGCATCCTCTTTGAAGAGCGTGGATCCTGCCACAAATTTTTTTCGTTGATCTCCGCGACTGCTTGCTCAAACTCTCTACCGAGATAGTGTTCAATCTTCCGATAATCTACACTGGCAGATGAACGAACATGTTCCGCTGTTCGTTCATTACGTTTCCCTCTGGTGCTCCCTATCAATCGTTTCCTCAGCTGATTGTAACGTTTTTGCTCTCTCGCCATCTGTCGAGAAATCCGAATCATTTCTTGACGTAAGTGATTTGGATCACCAGAGCTGTTAAATCTATAACTTTCTCGTATGCGTTCAGCTGCAATTACCTTGTCTAAATACGCCAAACGGTCCAATTGAATAAACATTTTTAGCATCTCAGCTACTTCAGCAGGAGTATACTGATGTCGCTCTAATGTGTTTTCATCGAACACTGAACTTTTTATTCGTCTACGTATTTTTGCATCTGCCGTCACATATCGCGTAGCAAAACGGGCGAGTGATGGTTGGGTTTGTCGATGCCTGAAAGCAGCTTTCTCAGCAGCTGGTTGATGATTCCGAGAGCCATTTGCATAAGTTTCAGCCGCTTTGATCATCTGATCAATGACTTCTCGTGCAATCGTTGGTTCCTGACGGGAGGAAGGCGATTCAGATTGACGAGTCGATGCTAAATAATCAGCAACACTGCTCGCTAATTCATCCGACCAAAGGCGTTGATCAGGAAGACGAATGCCATGTTCGATCACATCATAAAGTTTGTCAACAGGTGAAGTCCCCTCTGTTCTCCGTACACTGGCATCAATTCTTTCCTTGATTGCTGTTGCCACCATTGCTATCCCTCCTTTTCGCTATTTTTCCTCTCTTTTCAAATAGCATGTAAAAGGAGAAAGATCATGATGATCCCCTTTTTATCATTATACATAATTTTTAATAGAAAGACAGATAAATCTATATCCTTTCGGGTTGATTGCCCGAGGAGAGCAATTGATAACGTATACGTCTTCTTTGTTTTCTTTTTGACATGAGAGGGAAGAAAAGCTAATATACTATATATGAATAATCGCTCATGTATTTTCGACCATCAATCCTTGATAGAAGTCATCTCTTATCATTCGCTTCATCACAATCTTCTGGAAAAATAGCTGAAAATTTATGGGAACAGTTTCAAACGCTTTATCATCTGCATCCGCTTCAAGCTCCACAATGACGGCTATCTTGCATTCCTCACCTATCTTACACATAGATAGCTATACATTAAAACGACTTCTCACAGCGAGATTCCAACTAGTTTCATCAATAATATTGCAGAAACACTCCTCTCATCCCATACCTGACATTCCCCTTTTCTCATCGGGGATCCAATCGTATCAAACATAAAAAGGTGGTAAACATGAAAAGATACTTTTTACAGTACACATCCATGATTATGCTCGTTCTCTTCTCCACTGGCTGTTCGCTTTGGATGGATTGGATCAAAGAGGAAGAAAAAAAGCCTGAAGAAGTTATTAAAGATCAAGAGGCTCCGAAAAAGACGGCGATCACAACATCCGCAATGATCAACGATGAAAAGGTAGTGGAAGTCCTCACCAAAGCGCGCCAAAAAGATGAACAATCCAAAGGTCACTCGTTTTCTATCCGAGGAACGCAAACATTAACCAACAAAGAAGGACTCATCAATCAAAACCAGATCTCTTTAACGGGTCATGAAAAAAGAGAGACTGAAACACTTCATCTGATTGGCACAATCAACACGTCCAAGAACTATGAAGCCTGGAAGATCCACAATCTGCTTTATGAACGAATGACATCCGATTGGTTAAAACGCGATTTGGTCAAAGCGAAGCGAAGCCCTTTTGATATGTATCTGATCTTACATAAAGTCTTGGACTCGCTGAAACATACCGATCCGAAAAAAGGATTCATCCTACAGGAAGAAGATGGACACTTTGTTGTCTCTGCATCGAAACAATACCTCGAACATTCTTCCACTACTCAAAAAGAGATCACCTCTCAGATCTATCACGGACTCAAGACAACCTTAGCCGAATCCAACTCCACGCTCAAAGTGAACAACGTTCTTATTACAGATTTCTCGCTGGACTACACCATTCGTCAAAAGGATTACCAGTATTCTAATATCAAGATGACCCTGACCTACGATTACGTACTAAATGACAAAATTTTTACAATGCAAGAAACGATCGAAAAAATACATAAAGGTGCTTTCAACGAAGATTTGGTCATCCCCAAGGAAATCGTAAATCACCAGTAGCATTTACATAATAGCTTATGGACAGGGAGAGTCATCACTCTCTCGGCTGTCCCTAATATCTTCATTTGATCCTTTCATAACAACGATCTTTCCGTTTTCTACATCCATTTGGTGACCATCATTTCACACGACAGTAAGTTTCCTCTCTCCAAATCTTCGAGGTTTCCCCTTTGTATCTAGGTGGGTTTTGCGGTTTTTTAGCATACTTTTCAAATGCTGTATAAATGGTTCCCATTTCGGGGACTTGTGTTTGATGCGCCTCAATGGCTCGAAGTATTCTTTTTCGAAAGACAGAAGTGCTCTTTGTATGCGTAATATCATATTCTGGATCATACGTAATAAAGGGACCGGTAATCCCTTTTTCGTTCGGATCAATCACCCGATAATACAATTCAATCGGTTTCTCAGCTGTTTGATTATATCTTTCCACTGCCCGTGTTGTGGCATCAGCGATCGCCTTGTGATCGGCATGCCCGGTCAAACCGGAAGGAGCAAAAGTAATCACACGGTCTGGGCATTCTCTTTTGAGAAATGCTAGAATCCTCAGTTCCAAACGCCAGATAATTTGCTGCAATTCTCCATCCGAAAATCGATCAACAAAAGTTTTTATCCCGAGGATTTTGGCCGCTTTCTTTAATTCCTCCCTGCGTACAACTTTTAATGGCTCATCGGTACGAACACCATTATGATTTCCTTTTTCACCTAAAGTCGCATAATACACGACCGGAGGTTTTACCCACTTCGCTAGTGCAAACTGCCTAGGTAATTTTCCGCTAAGTTTATTCCATAACGATCCCAATCGATCGATCGATCGGAATTTGGCCAGAAAACCCAATCGAGCTAAATAACCCGCTCCTGTAATCGTCTCATCATCAGGATGTGCTAAGACAAACAATGTTTTCCCCTTATTAGAAAGACGCTGCGGTCGTCGGCTCTGTTGTTCAAAGGAATCTCTCAGTTGGTTTAATTGATCTAACTGAATATAGACGGGCAAATCGCATATATCCATAACAGACAACTCCTTTTATTCATAAAATATATAATACCTACGGTTTTAGTGTGAATTATTATAATTAAAACATATCAGAATAGTTGAATTAATAGTAGGACAATTTTTGATATTTGTCAAGTGATGAATCGATGTACAAATAAAAGATAGCTGTCATCCTATTTAACAGCTTGCTGACAAAATCAGCATTTGTCGACATTCTGATATTATGATGACAGCTAAAGCCCATCCACATGCTGCCGATGGGCTGATGTTGGTCACTCTACTTTTTTTTTCGAAGAAGCTTAACCCACTCTTTATGATCCGGTCGGATATCATCACCATTCAGCTGCAAATCTTCAGGCATGATCGTCGTTAACACTTCTTTTGTTCGTAGATGTTTGGGTAATTTAGAACAGCGCAAACTATGGACAACTTTTACTTGTTGGAAATAATCATAGACTCGTTCATAATTCCCTTTTGGAATTTCCAGATTCCAGAGATGGATCATTTCTTTTCCCAGTTGATCTCGAGCGGTGAGATGAATGTGATAATCTTCTTGATTGGCAATCCGATGGAAGATTTCCACCATCTCTTCAGGTAAGTAATCATGAAAATGATACTGACGGAAAGTAGACAATCGCGGCATCCTTTCCAGCCACTGTTTCCACTGTTTCTCCAACACTGCCAAAACAACCACACCACTGCCTAAGTGTTTGGAAGTATCCAAAAAGGTTTTCAAAAAAGATAAAAATTGGTCTTCCAATTCGCTGGATTCGAGGTGTGGAAAATCATAGATATACATGACGCCATCAGTTGCCTGCTCCATTTTTTTGGACCATACCGCTGGTTCGATCTGATCCGCTTGGATGATCTCATTTGTGACAGAAAGCATTGTCAACTTAGCATCATGAACATAACCCAATTCTTTTAGCAGCTTGCTATAGATATTAGCCACTTGTTTTTTTCCGGTATTCGCAGGTCCAATAAAGATGGCGTGAAGATCAGGCTGTTCTAATGTTTTGATCCCCATTTTTATTCGATCCTGCAAATAGTCCAAATACAGAATAAACTCCCGTAATTCTTTCTTCGCTTGTTGTTGACCGATGATCTGCCCAAGCTGATAAAGTAATTCTTGCAGCGGTTCACTTACATTTAAGGGTTCATCATGGGAAAGTGAATCGTTCTGACTGGATTTCCCTTCTTCGCGACAGAGATAAATATTGGGATTCCCTTGATCGATTTCCCAAACATCCCCTTCAATCTTACGAAAAACACATTTTTCAAAGGTTCCATGCCCATTCTCTGTCACTTTTACTCCATTCATACTGTGACTGATCTCACACTGAATCACATTTGGATCGGCAGCTTGCGTGACATGGATAGCTGCAAACTTGGGAAATTGATCGATGTGAGAATCTTGAATGATTCCTTTGGACCGCTGGGCAATAAAAATCGCATGACCATTCCCTTTTGCGATCTTACATCGCAATAGATCGAGTTGACTCAAATCCAATATTGCAATCATATTCCCATTGAAGCTATAGATTTCACAACTCTCCAGCAGACCCTTTCCTCCATCCGTACAAACGACTCCTTCTAAATTACCATCATGAATCCGACAGCGAATAAACTGAGGATGAGCATCAGAACGAATGGTCACGGCAGGTGCATGTGTAAAGCCATATAAATCGCTATCTTCGATTAAACCACTTGCATTTTTCTCAAAAAGGAAAGCTCCACCTTTACAATTTCGAAATTCGCAACGCTCAAAACGGGGTTGGGCTGATTTGGATAATCGAACAGCGGGAAGTTCTCTTTCAAAACTAAAAAAACGACAGTCTTGAAAACGTCCTCGACCCTCCTCGATCACAACACCACTATCTTGACCATCATGGATGCGACAACGAACGAAATGCGGATTCCCTCTTAAGATCCCGATAGCTGGACTATAATCAAAGCCAAAGATATTACACTCCTCAAAATACCCTCTTCCACGATCTTCTACATAAATACCGTATCCCTCATCACCGGTGATGGTACAACGACGGATCGTTGGATTGCCTTCTCGGATAATAATCGAAGCATAATTGCCTGTACTTAAATGACAATCTTCCAGTATGGTTTTCCCTTGATTTTGTATCTCCACCGCCGCATTCTGCTCACTATGAATCGTACAGCGGCGGAAAATCGGTTCTGCCTCACTGCCTAATACCATAATGCCCACACTGGATCGAGCCAATATATCACAATCATCCAAAATGAGAGCACCGTTGGGAATATAAACAGTGTCCATATTCCTTGTTCGCGGTTGCTTAATTGTAAGATTTTTCATCACCGCATAACCCGCATTCATATACACCGAGGGGCGTTCAAGACCCTGAATAATGGTGCGCTCCTTTTCTCCCACCCCAACGATCTCTATGTATTTATTAATCGATACATTTTCTCTATAGACCCCTGGCTCAACTTCAATCCGGCTCCCAGGTTCTGCATGTGCAATCGCTTGGTTGATGCTCCGGTAAGTAGCAAACAGTTTGCGTGACACACGGATGGTCTTCACCGATTTCTCCTCC
>JANWJM010000092.1 GCA_025449475.1 Thermoactinomycetaceae bacterium | reverse complement strand
TAAACCAACAGGGGGAGTTTTATGTTGATGTGTATGATAACAATTAACGGATCCTTTTGGCGAGAAGAGGAATGCGAAGTAAGTCTTCTCGCTTGAGCAAAGAGAAAACAAATAAGAGAATGGTATAGATCCCCAAGCTTCCGATTAGAGAGAAGATTAATCGAGTCATTAATGGGATTTGTTCTTGCAAAATGATGAAATAGGCGATAATTCCAACTAGCCCCGATGCAATCAGGAGTTTTAAAAATCCTCGAAAATATATGGTGATGGAGACAAGGCGAGAAAGGCTAAAAAAATGCATAAGCGTCACAACGATGATGCCACAGTTGATCGCAAGTACCACGCCATCAATTCCTAATTTGGGATTGGAAGCTAAGCAGAAGATGAGAATGGTTTTGATAAAAGCGCCGATGATGGAGTTGCGCATGGCAGTATGGGCATGATCCAATCCCTGTAGAATCGAAGCCAAGGGTCCTTGTACATATAGAAAAATCCCAATGGGTGCCATCATACGCATTAAATGAGCGACATCGGGATGATGGAAGAGCAGAGTTGCCAAAGGTTCCGCAAGGATATAGAGAAGAACTGCACTCGGTGCACCAATGATACAGGAAAGACGAATCGCCTGTGTTAATCGATGTTCAACAAGGCGATATCGATTTTGAGCAGCTGCTTCGCTAATGGCTGGTACTAATGATACGGAAAGAGCGTAAGTAATAAAAGAAGGAAAGAAAATCAAAGGAATTGCCATTCCTTCTAATTGCCCATAGAGAGCTGTCGAGGTCGCAGTAGTGATTCCAGCAATCGCCAAACTCTGTGCAACCACAATTGGTTCAATCGCATATGCAAAGGAACCCACCATTCGACTAGCTGTAACAGGAATCGAGATTTTCACCAAATCACGAAATGTTTGCAGATAGTTTTTTTGATTCGAAGACGTTTTTTGAAAGAGAAAAGGTTTTTTGGGATCTCGTTTAAACGAGTAAAGTAAAAATAGCATACCTAAGCCTTCGCCAATGACCATGCCGATCATGGCTCCGGCTGCTGCATATGCAATTCCAAAAGGAAGCAAATATTGCGCCAATAAGATAACGGTAAAAATCCGAGCCGATTGTTCGATCAGTTGTGAGATGGCGTAAGGGTTCATATTTTGCCTTCCCTGAAAGTAGCCACGAAAAACAGAAGAGATTCCAATAATTGGAATGATCGGGGCGATTGCGATGAGGCTCATCATCGCGCGTGAATCCGTCAACAGAGTATTTGCAATTACAGGTGCAAAGATTAAAATAAGGATAGTGACGATGGTTGCCGAAATGGCGATCAATACGAGGGAGACAATCAAAATCGAGCGAACGCGGTGTTCTTCATTTCTTGCTTCTGCTTCTGAGACGAGTTTTGAAATCGCTACAGGTAAACCAGCTGTGGTAACGACAATCGCAAAGATGAGAATTGGAAAAGCCATTTGAAACAGCCCCATCCCCTCGTCTCCAATGATACGAGAGAGTGTAATTCGGTAGACAAAGCCGAGTATTTTGGTAATAAATCCAGCAATGATCAAAACAAGGGTTCCATATAAAAAACTCTGTTTGCCCATTTTGCTCTCCTTCCTTCGTGACCTCTCTTGACAAGGGTATGCCTTGTCCCGTATGTACATGACAAAAATAAAAGTAGAACTGAGTAGGGTTTTGTAATCAGCATGTCGAATACTCGAATTCAAAGCGAGGTGAAGATCGCTATTCTCTGGACGAGTGAATAGCAAATCGAATATGGGAAATGGCATTTTAAAACCAGTTCGGCGATCGGGGTCAAAAAATGGTGTCGATTTATTACGAGAAGAGGAACTTATGCAGAGCATTGAGGACCTGTGCAATAGCAAAGCAGAAGAGTTTCGTTTGTATGGATACAAGGATGTAACCGGAGAACAAATCTGGGCGTGTGTGTCGGAAAATTATCGTCGGGGTTGGCCACGACTGAATCGTTTGGTAAACGATATTATGTCACTCAAGGCCAATCGCTTTATGAATTGGTTGATGTTGAGTGTATATAAAACAGGCAAAGATAAATGAGGTTCAGACAAAAGTCTCTTTCCTGAGCGATAGTCCCTTTGTATTCTTATCAAGCAAGGATGCAAACAGGACGTGAGCCGTAAAAAGTACTTTGTCGATTTTACCGAAGCTATTGGCACCGCTTGCTGATAGCTTTTTTTAAATTGACAGACGTTTTTGTACTTGTGATAATAGTACACATGACCTTTTTTACATAAGGAGGACTTTATGGATGAGGATTCAAAAAGGAAAACTATCACTATTTATCCTCCTCGTTGTTCTAATTTTGACCTTGGTCAGTACCACACCATGGGTCTGGAACCATATCACCAAAGGACTTGACCTAGTAGGTGGATTTGAGATTCTCTATCAAGCCGAAGAAGGTCAAACCGTAAATACAAAAATATTAAGTGATGCAGCAAGTGCAATTCGCAGCCGTGTAGATATGCTCGGTGTTTCAGAACCTGAGATTACAGTTGAACCACCGAACCGAATCCGTGTACAAATCGCAGGAATCAAAGATCCAAAACAGGCGAGAGAGTTGATCGGAAAACCAGCTCAACTCACTTTTCGTGATCCAACAGGGAAACAGATTTTACTAAAAGGGAGTGAGTTAAAACAGAACGGAGCGAAGGTGGATTATGACCAACAGGGGAGACCTCTGGTGGTTCTACAACTCAAAGATGCGAAAAAATTTGAACAGATTACACGTAAGTATTTAGGACAACCAATGCCTATCTATCTCGACGATAACCTGTTAAGTGCACCAACCATTAAAGAAGCCATTCCAGGTGGAATTGCGACAATCGATGGACAAGAATCAGTGGAAGAGGCGCAGGAGTTAGTCGATTTATTAAATGCAGGCGCTTTGCCCATTAAGGTCAAGGAAGTACAAAGTTATGCTGTAGATGCTAGCTTAGGGAGCGATTCTCTTCGAGCCAGTTTTATCGCTGGAATCTATGCATTGATCATGATCTTTATCTTTGTGATAGGCTATTACCGACTTCCCGGATTTGTCGCGGTCATGACTTTGATCCTCTATTCGTATTTGTTGTTGCTTTCGTTTGTTTTATTGCAAGTTACCCTCACCTTACCTGGTATTGCAGCCTTTATATTGGGCATTGGAATGGCCGTTGATGCCAATATCATTATGAATGAACGAATCAGAGACGAGCTCAGAAAAGGGAAGAGTGTTCGAGCATCGGTTCGCTCCGGTTCCAAGCGTTCGTTTTTAACCATTTTTGACGCCAACTTCACCACCATTATCGCTGGAGCTGTAATGTTTTACTTTGGAACCGCTGGCGTCAAAGGCTTTGCGGTCACGTTGATTGTAGGGATTATCATCAGTTTCTTAACCGCTGTAGCACTATCCCGCTTGATGATCCGGCTGCTCGTCAGTTCCAATCTATTAAAACATCCAGGGTGGTTTGGAGTCAGGGAGGATGAGATTAGTGACTTATAAATTTGATTTTGTAAGAAGACGGAAAATTTATTATCTCATCTCGGTGATCATTTTGACGATTGGGATCGTCTCATTATTTGTCCAACAACTGAATTTAGGGATCGATTTTCAAAGCGGTTCCCGCTTAGATATCGATATGGGCAAAAAGATTGATCTTGCAAAAGGAAAAGAGGTATTAAGAAAGCTGGGTTATGAAAATCCGAATGCTCGCATCGGAGGAAAGCAGCAAGAAATCCTAATCTTTCGTACGGATCAAGTGATCCAATCAGATCAAATTGAAACGATCAAAAAGGAGTTTCAACAGACTTTCCAAACGGAGGTTCATATTCAAGAGCAAGTCGTGGATCCCATCATCGGTAGGGAATTGGCAAAAAATGCGATTCTATCTGTGGCGATCGCTTCGATCGGAATGGTGATCTACCTTACCTTCCGCTTTGAATACCGCTTTGCCGTTGCAGCCATCCTGGCTCTTCTTCATGATGCCATCTTTACCATTGGCATGTTTTCGATACTCCAAATTGAAGTAGACGCGGTGTTTATTGCTGCGTTGTTAACCATCATTGGCTATTCGATCAATGATACCATTGTGATTTTTGACCGAATTCGTGAAAATCTGGATAACCATTCTCGAAAACTGACCTGGAATGCCTTGGTCGAAATTGTTAATCGCAGCATCCATCAAACACTGGTACGTTCTCTAAATACAGTGTTAACGGTTCTCTTTGCAGCACTGGCCTTATATGTGTTTGGCGGTGAAAGTATCCGTAATTTCGCTTTAGCACTTTTATTCGGATTACTTTCCGGCGCATATTCTTCCATTTTTATTGCCAGCCAGATTTGGATCGATTGGAAATGGCGTTCCATTCGGAAACCCTCCCCAACGGCTGAATCGGCTCAATAAATCGTCCGAGACGGTTTGATGGCGTGGTGTGCTATAATGAAGAAGGTGATGCTGAGCGAGGTGAACCAACCGTTGTTACACTCACGAACCAAATGGCAATCCATCACTATCGATGAAGAATTGCTTGCGCAGTTAATGGAAAACTTGGATATTCATCGGACAATTGCACGCATGTTAATTCGTCGAGGGATCAAGGATGTGAAAGCAGCCCAGAGATTTTTATCACCACAATTGGAAGATCTCTTTGATCCTTTTCTACTGGATGGAATGAAACCAGCTGTTGAACGCATTCATCGTGCGCTGGATCAGAATGAAAAAATCCTTATTTATGGAGACTATGATGTCGATGGAATCAGTAGCACCAGTCTGATGATTCTACTGTTGCGGCAATTCCAAGCAGATGTTGATTACTATATTCCGAACCGATTTCGTGAAGGATATGGGATCCATCGAGAGGCATTACAATTGGCGAAGGAAAAGAATGTTCAGTTGATCGTATCGGTGGATACAGGGATTCGAGCGATCGAGGAAGCAGCTTATGCCAAAGAGCTTGGGCTTGATCTAATTATTACGGATCATCATGAACCACCCGATCAGCTACCTGATGCGATTGTGATTAATCCCAAGAAAAACACTTGTCGTTACCCATTTAAACACCTGGCAGGAGTGGGAGTTGCGTTTAAGCTGGCGACGGCACTTTTGGGGAAACCACCTGTTGAATTTCTCGATCTGGTCGCATTGGGGACCATTGCTGATTTGGTTCCTTTAACGGGTGAAAATCGTATTCTTGCTACATATGGATTGAAGCGCATGAATCAAAAAGAAAGGATTGGCTTATGTGCGTTAGCGAGGGTCGCAGGGATCGAGCAAGAAATTACCACCAGCCATATTGGCTTTGCACTGGGGCCACGTCTGAATGCTGCTGGTCGCCTCGATTCTGCTGATATTGCTGTAGAATTATTAATCACAGACGATCCGGAGAGAGCAGAGATGATTGCGGGTCAATGCGATCAGTTCTACCAGCAACGTCAGCAAATG
>JANWJM010000091.1 GCA_025449475.1 Thermoactinomycetaceae bacterium | reverse complement strand
TCTAAAATATATTGAAGATGCTGGTTTTGTCCTACATTCAGTGATCAACCAATATGACGAAGAAAAGCAGCCTCATCCTTTTTTCCAGTGCTTTCAATTCAAGCCGAGCGGCAAATTTCATGGATATATTGATCATCTCCATGTGATTTTTGATGTCAGTCCAGATGATATTTATATAGATATGGAAATTATTCGTGGTCAAAATGTGCTCAATAGCAATTTTTATTGGAATTTTGCCCACCCTATGGAGACTTTTCATATGAATGGTCATCAGATGATGAAAGATCCTTTGGTAGCGTTCAAAGAATATATTAGCAAGGAGCAATGATTATGTTCGGAAGAGTGTTGGCTAGTTTTGGATTAGGTTCAGCCAAAGTTGACACTCGCTTAAAAAAAGCAGTATATCGTCAGGGTGAAATGGTTCAAGGAGACATCTTTATTCAAGGCGGGAAGACAGAACAAACGATTGATTCCATTTATATGTATTTAATTCTACAAAACCATTCAGAACCACAATTAGGGAAATATATTCTGGATAAAATTCATTTGACGGATCCCTTTACCATAGGTGCGCATGAAACCAAGGTGATTCCTTTTCAGTTTCAACTTCCATTTGATACACCGGTAACTGCAGGTGGATCAGTGATTTACTTAAAAACCGGTTTGGATATAAAAACGGCGATTGATCCAGATGATCGTGATGGTTTTGAAGTATTGCCGAGTTTGCTGGTTGATAAAATTTTAAAGGTGACGGAAGAGATCGGTTTTCAGTTACATAACATTGAATTTGATTATGAAATGTTCCACGCACGACATCCATTTGTCCAAAAATTTAAGCTGATGCCATTGGGCGAATATGTACCACTGATTGATGATATCAAGTTTATCTTTTATCCTTCACCAGATGAAGTGGATATCATTATCCAAGTGAATAATCGAGCGAGAGATCTGAAAAGTTCAGTCGAAGAGACCTTACAAATGGATGAACGTGTGGTTCGTTTTACGGTGACCCATGAAGAAACCAATCTGTTCCAATTGATTACAGACCATATCCAAAATTGTATTTCGGAATGATTATTTTTTCCATTTACGATAAGGGCAAATAAGATTAAAATGATGGAAGGGGTATTCCTTTTGAAGCGGAATACCTTTTTTTATGTGTTGCTAGGAAGGAGCTGTCCCAAATGCTTTCGATTTGTGCCAGAGGTTTAACGAAAGAATTTCGAGTATTTCAAAGTCGATCAGGATTGCTTGGGGCATTTCGTGATTTATGGAATCGAAACTATCGCATAATTCGAGCCGTCGATCACATTGATCTTGAGATCTACCAAGGTGAGATGGTGGGTTATATCGGGGAAAACGGTGCGGGTAAATCGACGACCATAAAAATGTTAACAGGAATTCTGGAACCAACCTCTGGTGATCTAACCGTAAATGGATATCATCCCCATCGCCAGAGAAGGGAATTTGTAAAAACAATTGGTGTGGTCTTTGGACAGCGAAGCCAATTATGGTGGGATATTGCTGTGAAGGAATCGTTTCGTTTGTTACAAAAAGTATATCGTGTCCACGATGAGCAATATGAGAAGCATCTAAGACGCATGATCGAAGTGATGGATATCGGGAATCTGTTGGATCAGCCGGTGCGTAAATTAAGCTTGGGGCAACGCATGCGTTGTGAACTGGTTGCAGCTTTGATTCATCAACCGTCTCTCTTATTTTTAGATGAACCTACTATCGGTTTAGATGTATTGGTGAAAGATAATATTCGGAGATTCTTAAAAGAGATCAATCAAGAATTTCGGACCACTATTCTGTTAACCACGCATGATCTCTCGGATATAGAGGCATTGTGTTCGCGTGTGATTATGCTGGATCAAGGAAGAATAATTTATGATGGTGATTTACAGCGTTTGCGAAGCAAATGGGGGAGTGGTAAGAAGATTCATTTGGCTGTGGAAGAGAATGTATCTCTTAAGCAGCTTGAAAAGTACACCGAAGGTTTGGCAGTCACCTGGTCTAAAAGAACGGAACGGAAGGTGAGCGCTGTTTTAAATCACGATACGCCTGTCTCAAAAGTGTTAGCGTGCCTCGTGGAACGAATCCCGATCCAAGAGGTACAGATTGAGGAGGATAGTACGGAAGAAATCGTCCGGAAGATCTATCAGGGAGGAGAAACGAATGCTTAGGGTTTACTTGGAAGTAATCCGGATTCGTTTTCTCATGATGCTTGCGTATCGGGTATATTATTATAGTGGAGTCATTAATTATAGTTTGAATATTGGCGTCTACTATTTTTTGTGGAACGCGGTTTACGGTGGGGCTACCAGTTTAAATGGAATGACTGCTGTTCAGATGGCTACTTATATTGCCGTTACTTGGATGTCGCGAGCTTTTTATTTTAACAATCTTGACTATGAGATTGCGGCAGAAATCCGCGAAGGTCAAGTAGCTGTGCAATTGATCCGTCCATATCAATACTTGCTTGTCAAAGCAGCAGAAAGTTTGGGTGAAGGATTATTTCGGCTCTTGTTATTTAGTGCTCCGGGTCTTATCATCGTTTCTCTTGTGTTGCCAATTCAGCTTCCATCATTTGGTTCGGTCTGGATGAAGTTTGCGCTTAGCCTCTTCCTCGGATTTCTCATTAATGTACAGGTGAACCTGTTGATTGGAGTTTTGACGTTTTTTTTCCTCAATAATCAAGGGCTATTGCGTGCGAAACGTGTACTGGTAGATCTATTATCAGGAGTGGTGATTCCCATTCCATTCTATCCAGAATGGGCGCAAGCGATTCTTTCTTTTTTACCTTTTCAAGCGATTAGTTATTTACCGAGTATTACGTTAGTAAAAGGGCTTGATGGAGAATCGTTTATCCAGGCGATAGGGATCCAACTAATATGGGTGCTCGTTTTATGTCTACCGATATTGGTCTTATGGGCCATCGCCAAAAAACGAATGACTGTACAAGGTGGTTAGATCGGAAATGCTTTCGCTCGTTTCGCTTTTCCTTGAATACTTGAAACAGTATATCAAAACGCGATTGGTATATCGATGGGATTTTCTCGCTCAATTCATAAGCGATTTATTGTTTCAGGCAGTAAATTTAATTTTTATTTTAGTGATTTTTTCTCATACCACTCAATTGAAGGGCTGGACACAGGGTGAGGTGATCTTTATTTATGGTTATTTTCTCATTCCATGGGCCTTCTTTGCTTCTTTCTTCAATATTTGGACGTTTAATGATCGCTATATTATTCGCGGTGAATTGGATCGAATCTTGACAAGACCTGTCCACAGTTTACTGCAGGTTCTGATGGAAAATATGACCCCAGAATCGCTACTAGGTGTAATAAATGGGATTGTTGTAATGATCTGGGGGATGTCTGCTTTGGAAATTGAGTGGGCTTGGTACGATCTACTTTTGATGATTCTCTTTATCTTTGGAGGTGTTGCGGTCTATGGAGGAATCAATATTCTGTTGATGAGTATAAGTCTCTATACCGATTCCAAAAACGATATCCAACCGATTATCTTTAATATTGGCAATTATGGTCGATATCCAGTCAATATCTATCATCGCCTCATCCAAATTGTGCTGACGTGGATCTTACCTTTTGCTTTCGTTGGGTTTTATCCAGCTAGTTTTTTACTGGATCAACAGGCATGGCGGGAGTTGGCTTTTCTAACTCCGCTAGTCGGATTGAGTGTTTTGTTAATTGGAATCGTTTGTTGGAACCGAGGCATTCGTCATTACCGAGGAGCTGGGAATTAGGGATTTTCAATGTTATGATGAACATATCATCAACGTTGTATGGGTTAACTTTCAGGGTATAATGAGCAGTAAACGGATGGAAAAGACTGGAGGGTTTTTATCATGCTGAAGATTGGAGATCCAGCGATCGATTTTACACTGCCTGCAAGTAATGGGGAATGGGTGACGCTATCTAAACAGAAGGGAAAAATGGTCGTTCTTTATTTTTATCCCAAAGATATGACTCCAGGCTGCACCACAGAGGCGTGCGACTTTCGAGATTATTCTCCTGATTTTGAGAAATTCAATACGATCATTCTTGGTGTGAGTCGTGATCCAATTAAGAAACATCAAAGATTTATCGAAAAATATCAACTTCCTTTTCTGCTTCTAAGTGATGAGGAGGGTAAAGTTTGCCAGCAGTATGACGTGATAAAAGAAAAGAATATGTTTGGACGAAAAGTGTTAGGAATTGAGCGTTCCACATTTGTCATTGATGAGTCTGGTAAAATTGTGAAGATCTATCGGAAGGTTCGTGTGAAGAACCATGTGCAAGAGGTATTAACCTTTGTGAGGGATTACAAGCGGGATGACTAGTCAAAACATCTATAACTGGCCCGAATATTATGATTGGACATCAGATGGTCTCGATCATGATATTACTTATTATACCGAATTAGCCAAAGAGTCAGGAGGTCCTGTGCTCGAATTGGGATGTGGAACGGGCAGAGTCAGTTTAGCGATTGCTCGAGAAGGCATTGAGATTGTCGGGATCGATCAATCTGAACGTATGCTCAAACATGCCAAAGAAAAATCAGATGAAATGGGGTTGACAGATTGGGTTCAATGGATACAAGCAGATATGGCTCAATTTGATCTTGGTAAAAAATTTCCCCTCATTATTATTCCATATCGTTCGTTTTTACATATTACAAGTGTAAAAGAGCAAATTTCAACGTTAACACATGTGTGGGGGCACCTGACCAACGAGGGCTGTTTTGCTTTCAATGTATTTGTTCCCCACTTTGCCGATTTGATGGCGATGGAGGGTACCCAACATTTTCGGGGTGTATTTCCCATTCCGGGTACAGAAGATGAAGTGGAGGTCTATGATACGACATCATTTGATCATTTTCATCAACTTGTCTATGTCATGCGCTACTATGAGCGTTTTTCTCCAGAGGGAAAATCTCTTCATCGTCTCAAAACCGAGATGAAGTTTCGTTATATTTTTCCCACCGAATTACATCATCTATTGACACTTTGCGGTTTTCGTATTGTCAGGCGCTACGGTACGTTTACACGTGAAGTTTTTCATGCGGAAAGCAAAGAGCTGATTATTGAAGCAAAAAAACGTTCGAAAGATATTAGAAAAGGGTAATGGAATGATGATAAAAAAACCAAAGCGTGTCCCAACTCAGAAAATATTGACAACGTTAGAAGAAATGTATCCCGATGCACATTGTGAGTTGAATTATCGCAATCCTTTTGAACTCTTAATTGCTACGATTTTGTCCGCTCAAACGACGGATCGTCAGGTAAATATTGTGACTCGTAATCTTTTTGCCAAATATCCAACACCGGAAGATTTTCTCACGTTGACAGAGGAAGAGTTGGCAGCAGAGATTCGCGGGATAGGACTCTATCGCAATAAAAGCAAAAATATTTTAAAAACCTGTCAGCTACTTGTCTCAAAATTTGAGGGGGATGTTCCAAATACGCGTGAGCAATTAGAATCTTTACCAGGAGTAGGGAGAAAGACGGCGAATGTTGTTTTGAGCAATGCTTTTTCAGTTCCAGCGCTAGCAGTTGATACACATGTACAGCGAGTCTCCAATCGTTTAGCTCTTGCGGATAGCAAGAATCCCTTAGAGACTGAGAGACAGCTCATGAGAAAAGTTCCAAAACACAAGTGGATTGATACCCATCATCAATTGATCTGGCATGGTCGGAGACTTTGTCATGCTCGAAATCCGAAATGTGATCAGTGCCGGTTACTTCCCTATTGCTGGTATGGAAAGAGTCAGCAGCATGAACGGAATCACAAGTCAATAAAATAATGAATGCAAATGCCTTCCATTAGAGGGGGGATCTTGTGAAAAAGTTGATCTTTTGGATGTTGGCATGGGTTCTGTTTATCACAGGGTGTTCGATATTTACATCTGACGAAAAAGTGACGATAAAAACCGAGAGTAAGGAGAAGAAAAAGGATTCGTTATTTACCCATACATCTGTCTCCAAAGATTTAAGTGGGATTATACAGGAAGGACCGGGACGTTATCCGGAAGTGGATCAAAAAGGTGAAGTGCTTCCAAAAGAAGCCATTGAAGATTTAAAAACGCTTCCTGCGAATATGAAAGCAGAAACTGCTTATAACCAATTAATCTTTCTTTTTCGAAAGGATTATCGCGAACTCGAATTTCGTTTTGCCAATTTTAATCCCTTGATCCCAGTCAGCAAATCCCGGAGAAATGCAAAACCTAAAAAAGAAACGTTAAAAGTGAATATTGTCGTCGTAGTTGATAGTGGAGAAGAAATGGCGAAAAACGTCCCAGGAACCAATCAGAAAAAGATGGATCGGTTGAAATTACAATTAAAAAATAGCCTGAGAGAATTGCAAAAGGATATTCCAAAAGGGCTCTCCTATCATGTTATGCTAAAATCATACGGAGGAATTGTCGATAAATATACGAGCTTGGTACCGATTGATCAAATCGAAAAGGACCTTTTTCCCCATATGGATGAGATTTTACCGGGGAGCGTTACCTATCTCTCTGATGATTTAAAATTTGTGATGGATCAATTAAAGCATGAGACGGGCGGGAATGTACTGAACCAAATTTTCCTAATTACAGGGAGTAAGGATAACTTTAACTATTCTGCGATTAGTCGTGCGAAAGAGATTCTCGAATCGGAGATTCAAGGTCAGGTTCATGCCATTGACTATGGCGTTACTGATCAAGAAACCAAAAACAATTTGCAAGCGGTCGCCGATGGAGGTTTAGGGGAGTATATCATTGCGAATCCTACATCTAATATCCCTTTTGATTTTAAAGATCAAACCGATTTACAAGATGATGGATACAATCCGAGAGAATATCGTTTGTTTAAAGAAGAAGCGTGGACAAAGCGGATGGCCGAATTAAAAGAAAATCAGATTGAAGAGATTGATACTCTTTATGGCAAGGAGTATGATCAGCTGATGGCTGCCGTAAACTATTTAAAGATGAATGATGTCGAAAAAGGAAAGTTATTCGAAGAGATCGAATTCCGCAAAAAACTCCTCTCCAATCATTATCAAAAAAAGCTCAATCGCTTGAAGTTGGGGTTTATATATTCAAAGAAAAGTTTAGGACTCACGGATTAACCACAGAATATTTGCCAAATGTGATTGATCTAAAGGATTTCTTTGACATTCATCGGAAAGCAAAGTACACTATTTATATAGATGATAAACAGAGAATTATTATTGTATTGAATTGAACAAAAGCGAGGTGGGAGCTCATGGTTTCAGAACGGTTGGCCGAAGCGGTGGATATCTTAAAAGAGAATGGTGTACGAATGACACCACAACGACATGCCATCTTAAATTTTTTATTGTCAAGTATGAGCCATCCAACCGCAGATGAAATATATAAAGCTTTAGAAATGACATTTCCAAATATGAGCGTGGCAACGGTCTACAACAATTTACGTGTCTTTAAAGATGCTGGTCTTGTCAAAGAATTAACGTATGGAGATGCATCCAGTCGTTTTGATGCCAATATGAAGGATCATTATCATATTATTTGTCGCCACTGTGGGAAGATTACAGATTTTGATTATCCAACACTCACAGAAGTAGAGGTCAAAGCGGCTGAAGAGACGGGGTATCAGATCGAGTCACACCGGATGGAAATTTATGGGATATGCCCGAGTTGTAAAACGAAAAATGAGCCTTAATTCAATGAAATGGCTCATTTTTACATAAGATCCATGGCTTCAATGAGCTCTCAACCAACCCTTATCTCCATTGGGCGACCTTGATGGAGCACCAATGTTTACATTTATTGTTAATTTTGTCGATTATTCCTCATGCAACCAACTGGTTGTTCCTCACAGAGCCTCTTTTTCACGATCTCCCCTCTTTGATGTTCAAATATCTTTCATTTTAGTCCGTTTTGCTCATTTTCAGCAGTATTATTTAGATGGTCGGAATAGTCATTCGATTTTCTACGGGGATCATCTTTGGGATCAACCGAAAGAATGGCCTTGCAGTACATACACTGATCACGTTTGCCCAGCATTTTCGTTTCTTTTTCACAGTTTGGACAGATCACTTTGACGGAATGTGTGGATAAGATGCCGATCCAGAAATAGATACCTACGCTAATCATCGAGCAGCATAAACCAACGATAAAAAAGAACAGCATCCAGGAAGGCCATATAAAACCAAGATACATGATTCCAAAGCTGAGAAAAATAAGCAAGAGTGCAATCGTACGAATTTTATTAATTTTGCCGGATAACAGCATAAGTAGACTAAACTCCTTTCGCTATGTCAACTATCCGTTTAACCATACTATAAAGAATCAATATTTTCCATACCCATTCAGGGGATGAAAAAAGAGTAGACAGAAAGTCTACTCTTTTTTAGGGAATAAAGATGATAAAGAAGATAAGTGCTTAGCAATTATACAGGAAGAGAACTGAGTTTCTCATGTCTTTGACAGACATGCTCCTTCATTAATAAATGATCCATTTGATGAATACATGAACTTGAAGGATATAAGATTAATTCTCCATACCCTGAGCGATGAACCAAATCCGCACATTGATCCGCCACTTGTTGGCGAACCATGGTAATAATTGATGTGCCTGAAGGGAGTCGGAGTTCACCCAGCATATAGTTGACTGTTTGCAATTGTTTCCCCGTTAAAGCAAGGAATAAATCAACAATATGAATGGTATTGAGAAATGGGTAGTGATCTTCTTTGATTGCTTGTAATTCAAAAAAGGATTTTTTGGCATAGTGCTCATTGATGCTTTCCGCCATGGTACGAGCACTTAATTCGAAGATCAAACCGCGCTGATATAAACCATGAATAAATGTATACCAGGGAATCTCTTGCTCAATGGGTTCATCTTTGATCCAATCTTTTAAAATGAATTTGATTTGTGTTAAGAAAGATTGGGGGTTTTTGATGCTGAGTTGAACCTCCTTCTCCAATGTTGGATCTTCAGGTAAAAAATAGCGACAAAGTTCAAGTAGTGCATTGTTGTTGAATTTCATCATTACATCCCTCCATTTATGATTCGGGACGCCAGAACAAGAACATTTGTTCCTCTATCATTATAAGATAAAACAACTACTAACACAATATACGTAATTCATTTTTTTTTTAGTGGTAAAATAGAAAAAAGTATGTCGAAATTGTGACCAAAAATCGAATTTATGATGAATGTGCGAAGAGTGTCTAATAAAGGTTAAGGGATCAGTGCTTATCAGCGTGAATCAGAGAGGTTTTCGAGGAAAAACAAAGCTAATTGAATCCTGGGAGCCCCTGACTACTCAGAGGCTACTGAGTTGGTTATACACAAAGATGTTATACGGTTTCCCCTGAAGAGATGATTTGTTCAAATTCCATGAGGACTTCATCCAACGTCATCTTATCATCTACGTATAATTTTATTAATTGAAATAAAAAATCAACTTTATCCTCAGGAGTTTCAAGTGTTTCAAGCATCTCTTGATAAGGATCAAAAGATCGCGTCAGAATATGCACGCTATTGGATTGGAGTGCAGTTTCCAGGTTACTGGTTGTGTTATAAATATCTTTTAACATATGAAGAATGATGCCTACAAGTTGTTTCT
>JANWJM010000090.1 GCA_025449475.1 Thermoactinomycetaceae bacterium | reverse complement strand
GCCAACTGGCGTTGGCGAGGAAAGAACCCCAAACATGTTTTTCATTCGTTTTTGTACTTTTTATCGAAAAAACGACCTCTGTCGCTTCTTTCAGAGGTCGTTTTGTCTACAGTCTGAAGCTGATCCAATGAAGGATCAGCTATTTTAGTTCGTCGTAAGTTTCAAGTGATATCAACCCACCGTCGATCCCACAAACGGGACAAATGATAGACCCGCCAAGCCATATTGCTTTTTTGTATCCACAATTGTACTGCACTCGTCACAAACCGCTGGTTCGTATTTGTTTTTGTTCAATAACTCCTCTTTATCTTTCCGGAATTTCTCCCCCTCTTCTGCTTTCTTTCTTTTCCAACATCTCCACCAAGTACGCATCACTCTTGCGAGTGGATATGAAAAAGATTGTCTCCTTGGATTGAATTTAGGATTTCCCAAAAAACGGTGGAATTCTTTGCTAGAAATTTTCAAATTGAGAAGGAAACGGGCGTATTGCCCAATAAAGATGTGTTGATCAGCATGGAATGGGTTGGAATCTGTTTTACAACCCATTTTCAAAATCCACAAATCAAGACAAGTGAGGACGCTTAATCACAAGAACTTACCGCCCAGCCGCTGCTTCGACTAGTACAACTCCGTTCGGGATTTATTTGCGAAAATGCTTCCATCTAGATTGCTTTCTTCGTAGAGAATAATAACTTTTTCTCGCTCTCCACATATGAACTTCTGTGATGATTGCTAACAATGGCGATAAATATACATAAAAATAGATAAAGAAATCAATTAAATTAATGGCTTCATGATGTTCTTTGATATGTTCCAGTGTAAAGGAATATAAAACATAATAGAATAAGATCTCAAATATGAGGCGGATTCGACCATTTTTCCTTCGTAACTGATAGAGCATATCAACAATTCCAAAAATGGCTATTGGGGTAGCTGTTTTCATCAAGATATGTAATAACTGTGAAAAAGTTAGGTTATCTTTTTCTAGATAGATCGATAAGAGTGTAATCAAAAAACAGAGAAAGCGAATAAAGGAATAAAATGTAAAAAGACCTTGGCTGCCACGATAATACTCCCGTTTGTGATCGCCGATCAACATATCTTTAAACGAATTAAACAGCTCAGTAATGGTATCAGAAATCGATAAATTGCGAAAGTAGTAATTGATATCTTCGAAGTATTGCGATATCGAAAAAGAAAAATCAGAAACAAAATTACGAAACCTTCCGAATTTCGCTTGACTGGACAAGGATGGCACTGTGGGATATGAGTAAGAGGTAGTTCTCTCAAGTGAACAGAATGTACATGGTCCATTCTTTAAATGAATGCAATCTTGACAATAACATCGGTTACACTGGCTGCACATACGACCACTTGGGCTTTCGGGATGCATCAAGCAGCGTAGAAATTCCTTTTCGATTTTTAGCTTGACCTGATCAGTAGGGATTGATAGAGCTTGTTCTTTAAATTGTAGATAAGCAAACATCATAAGTTCGTTTTTACAATCTGAACAGATACCAAGATCCTCCATTGCCTGATTTGTACAATCAAGACAAAGACGCTTGCCACATTTGCAACTGGCTAATGCAAGTTGACTTCGATGATAGTAACAGTGCATGTAGGGCATCTCCTTGGAATATGAATAAAAATGTATCTTTTTCGAAAATTATTATAGCGTAATTTGTTTGAAATGGAATCTTGATTTTCGATATGATATAGTCGAGTTATGAAAACATTTATTTTTCTTTATGTAATGATAATCAACTTTTTCACATTTGGAGTCATGTGCTTCGATAAATATTCCGCCCAGGTCGATGCATATCGAGTACCAGAGAAGTGGCTATTTTTTCTCTCATTCATGGGTGGAGGAATCGGGGCTTTTATTGCAATGAGGCTTATCCGGCATAAAACCAAACATTGGACATTTGTGTATGGCATACCGCTTTGTATCCTTCTCAATTGTCTCTTTGTTTACCCATTAATGATTTATGATATTGCGGAGTGGTTCATCATTTTGGTCGAATTCTTTTAACCATAAGTGGGCTATTTGATTCAAATGTGAGGGGGGGATTTGCATGAGGAAAGCAGGATCGTCTCCTGCTCAGACATGTCATCGAGATGGAAGTAGTGGTTATAAACGCCCTTCCTTATGAATGGTTCCTTCTCACTTCCAAAAACCGTTTCTCCAATTCGTTTCCCCTTTTCAAAGCTTATTTGAGCCAGATTTCCTTTTTCATCGAATTCTTTTGTTCTTTGTTCTCAGAAGAAAGCATATGCAATGGACTTGTGCATAGGATGATTATAGGAAACAACCTAGTACTAAGGAATGGGGAGTGTTAGTCAGTGAATTGGAAAAATCGATTGCAAAACTATGGTTTTTGGATTGGAGTGGTTGCTCTCTTATTGCTTTTACTCCAACAGTTTGGGGTTGAGTTTGTCTCATCTGCTTTTCAAGTGCTAGTTAATATTATTTTAGGCATCTTGGTATTATTGGGAATTATTAATAATCCTACCACTACCAAAAGAGGATTTTGTGACGATTAAATCCTACAAGAACCCCTTTGCTCGGGGTTCTTGTTTACTTTCCTTGTTCGCTTTGATCTTTGATTTTCTTTGATCCTGTATCAACGATAATGGGTTTTGCTTCAATAACTTGAATCGAAGTAGGGGTTAATGTGAGATTCTTTTTCCATTGTTTCGGATGCTGATGAAAAAAGATATTTGACAAGCTGTAAATGTCGATCTTTTGCTTTAATCCATTCAGATAAGTATCTCGTATTTCGCGTTCAATCTCATGTTTTGCCAATCGTTCGATCTCTTTTTTTCTTAAAGGAATTTGCATACTCATGATCGTACATTTGGGATGGGTTTGGATGAAGAATTTGGGTTTATTCTGGACCAATTTTGCCTGGATCTTTGGCTTAGGCTTACGACACTCAATCTGTGCCACTTCATTTCCTTTATTGTTGATAAACAGTTTCGAGTTTTGCAGATCTTTTTGCAACCAACGCAATCCCAATGTCTTAGGGAATGGGAGTTTGATCTGCGATCGATAGTTCTGAGTAGGAAATACGCCATCGATCGTAAGGCTGGTTATATTTTTCTCTTTTGTTCCAGACCATCTTCGTTTGATACTTATGCTGGGGAGAAGGACCGTTTTGCCAGGCTCATGCATTTGCTGCATGAATCGATGGGTTCGAATCGGTCGAATATACGAACTGTGTTGATAATAATTTAAAGGACTTCCAATCAGTGAATAGTAAGGGGTTTGAAAAATAATTGGTAAAGCTTGAAAGATGTCTTCAAGCGGTTGATCTGTAGCAAAAACCCATTGTATTAAGCGAGATTTGTAATAATGCAACAGTAATTCAAAAGCTTCTCTGATGCCATGACGAAGCGCTTGATCGGAGATAATGATCGAGTTCAAGTGGCCCCAGTCGACACTATTTTCCAATGATAACTGAATTTGAGTTGTAGCAGCTAGAATGGTAGAACCTTTGCCAACACCGACCCATGATTTGTCAGCTTCCCCCAGTGTTCCAGCAAGGGAGGGTGCGGCGAGTTGTGACAGATTCAGAATTTGGGCATAGACGATATAGTTGTTGTCTTGGTAATCGATTCCCAATGAATAGATATAGTACGTATTATCGATGGATATATAGTCCCAGCATCCTGAAAGAAAGATCAGCAAGGTGCAAAGGAGAATGGCTATTTTTTTATGTTGATTCATGGTTGGTTCCCCTTTTGGTTGGAGGTATGTTGTTGTCGCGTGGAATCTTGTGTTTGAAGCATTTCAGGACGTTCACTTAGTCGTTTGAATGGTGGACGAAAGATTGCTTTTCGGATGTCTTGCCAATTGAATGGCGATAAAGGAGATAAATAGGGGATCCCAAAGCTCGACAGTTGCGCCAGAAATAAAATAACGGCAAATATGGATATAATCAGACCGAAAAAACCAAACAAAGAAGTGATGATGGCGACAACAAAACGAGTCAAGCTCACCATTCCGACGAGGGCTTGATTCACTAAGGTGGAACTGGAAACAAAAGCAATCGCAATCACCACAACCATGGTTGGACTGGATAATCCTCCGCGAATCGCAGCGTCCCCTACAATTAAACCACCCACGACCGAAAGAGTCTGTCCCACTCGGCTAGGAAGTCGCAAGCCTGCTTCCCGGAATAACTCAAATAAAATCAACATGATCAAAGCTTCTAAAGGAGGGGATAACGGAATTCCCTTCCGAGATATGATGAGGGTAGAAAGTAAGCTAAAAGGGATTTGATCAGGATGATAGGATCCTAATGCAATCCAGAAACTCGGTAGAAAAAGGGCAATCACTAAGCTCAAAAGACGTAGACTATATTCAAAGGAAGGATATAAAAATAAAAAATGCATATCTTCAGGTGATTTGATTAAGCTGGTCAGATTGGTGGGAGCTAACATCACAATCGGGATCCCATCAATCAATAGACAGAATCGTCCTCGAGCGAGTCTGCCTACTGCATTGTCGGGGCGACCCGTATAATCAAACATGGGAACAAGTGCGAACGGACGGTTTTGTATCTCTGCGGCGAGCTGGGCGCCACTTTCAATCACATCAATTTTTACTTTATTGAGTGCGTCTGTTACTTCTTCGACAATCCGCATATCGATAATATCATCGATATAAAGAAGATAGACCGTTGTTTGGGATCGTTCTCCAATGGTGAAACGCCTCATCTTTAAAGAGGGGGTTTTGAGTCGTTTTCGAATCAGCGCGATGTTGATGGCGATATTCTCCACAAATCCATCCCTTGGACCTCGGATGGAAAGTTCGGCATTGCTCTCTTCAGGTTGTCGTTCAGGCGGATTCATAATATCAAAGGCGATGGCAGATGTGTGTCCGTCTATAACGCAGACCAACTGACCCAAAAAGATGGTTTGAATGATCTCATCGATGGTTTGGATTTTGTTCATTGCAGGAAAGGGACAAGCATTTCTAAATTCGTCCATTGTAAAGGAAGGTTTGAGGAGTCGTAAAGCGGAATGGATGGACGAGACAATTTCTAAATCCATTCTTTTCGTATCAGCAAGTCCGCGGCAATAGACAAAAAGACAGTCGATGGTATGATCATTTTGTTGGAAGCTTTTGCGGATCATTGAAACATCGAGACAGCCTTCCAGTTGCTGTTCTAAAATTTCTTGGGTTTGCGATAATTGTTTCGGGATCTTTTGTTTTTGATCCGATTTAGGTTTGGGAGTGGTTTTCTGACGTCGTCGAAAGAACATTAGCATCACCTTTGTTTTTCTTAAATGAGCCGATGAACACTAAGGCAATAAGAATCAAGAGGATTAGGCTAAAACTGATCAATGAAAAAGGCAAGAGATAGATGGAGGTGATCTGCCAAAAGTCAATATCAGATTCGGGGATGCGTATGATCAAAATTAGGGAAAAACAGATCCAAAAAAGTGTCCATCTTTTCTTTTGTTGTGAACGTAGTTGTAACACATCGATTAAGAGAAACAATGCTAAAGAGATGCGCATATAAGAACCTGTCCACCATTGGTAAACAGATAAAAAATCAAGGTGTTCAATAATTCGGGTAAGAGTGAGTAAGCGCCATTGTTCAAAAGCGGGATATCGAAGTTGACTCGCGATAATGGGGCCAAACTCAGTCAATGCACCAATGGTTGGTCCCAAAGTAAGAAAAGTTAAAACCAGTCCAGTGATCAATAAAGGAATCAAGCGAACTTTTAATTTGAGATAGTGTTGTAAAAAGAGTAATAAGACCATTTCAATCATTCCTGTCATTTGCGAGATGATTCCATCGTAATACGGTTTCATTCCAGACTGAAAGACAGG
>JANWJM010000089.1 GCA_025449475.1 Thermoactinomycetaceae bacterium | reverse complement strand
TGTAAAAAACGACAACATTTTGACTACGTATTTGACTACGTTTAAATGAAATGTATTGACATTCCATGAAAAAGAAAAAGCGTCAAATTCCTTTCATACCAAGGATTTTGACACTTGATGAAAATCAGTGAAACGATATGGTGGAGCATAGCGGGCTCGAACCGCTGACCTTTGCACTGCCAGTGCAACGCTCTCCCAGCTGAGCTAATGCCCCCTATTGACTAATGAACACTTCATAAGTATATGACTTTCTGGAGCTACTGTCAAGTGAGAAAATGGCAAGGGTCAATTCCTGCTCTCTTGTGATGGCAATGATAGCAAAATCGTTTGTTAATATACGATATTATTTATAAACAGGCAGAATTGAATTTATATAAAAATAAACTATAGTAAATATAGTCTATTTTTATGTATAATTTGAATATATGGATAGATATTAAGTGGGGGGTAATTCATTCCATTCAGTTAAATATGAAATGATCCTGTTTTCTCTCATTCTGGTTAGATTGGTTGCTTTGATCTAAGAAGATTGCGATCCAAACCAAATTATCAACTGTATAGGGGGCATAAAAAAATGATAACGTTTACATCTATAATGGGATTAGCGGCAGGAGTAGGACTCATATTACTACCTATGATGATGTTTCAACTATACCGAAACCGCATTCAATCATTTGATGGATGGGCACTCAATTTTGGCGGATTGGCGCTTACTCTTCTAATCTTTGGCGGCTATATGTCTCTTACTTGGCCTCTTAAGGACCCAGAGAAATTTAAGAATTTTATGTTTGGTGAATTAACATTTTTAATGGGGATACTACTCCTGATCACAGCCATCTTTCTCTGGAAACGAGGAGATACAATACTTGAAAAAAGAGAACAAGCGGTAGATTATTTGTTTCAAGTTGCTCAACCGTTATCCGTTTTTGTTTTTGCTGTCGGATTGGCGTTGTTGATGAACTCAATTGGGGCGATACAATATAAAGTTTTTTCATTTGCGCCACCTCAGGAACCCATCTTAGGAACTTGGCCTAGACCACTTGTGAACTTCATCCTTTGCTCCTTATATGTTATACCAACGATCGGCTGCCTATTAACACTTCCAGCAGTGTACATGAAGTCGCACAAGCTCATGAAGATAGCTTGTAGCACATGGTTAATTACAGGTATAGGTTGGTTAATTGTAGCAACCGTTGTTTACTACACACATATCGCCATGGATTTTAATTTCCGAGCAGGGTTATAAAAACGTCCGACAAGCTGAAATCCCCCCTCTAATGGGAGATTTCAGCTATTCCTATTCTGTGATCTCCACCTTTCTCCCTTGTTCAACCATCTCCCGGTAGAGAGCATCCAAATTATAAACAATGCCTTTCTGATCTTTAAAGACAGCATGTTCGGGTCGAAAATGAACCGGTGAGTCGATACCAGCAGCTGCAGCTAGACGATAGAGCCCTTCTCGCAAGGTGACCAAATAGTTGGCGACCCGATATTTTTTCTCATCCACCACCAGCGCCTTTTGTAATTTGGGATCCGTGGTAGCGACACCAGCTGGACAGCTGTTGGATTGACATTTTAAGGCTTGTATACAGCCGATGGAAATCATAAAACCACGTGCAATATTCACGAGATCAGCGCCCATCGCCAATGCGACTGCAATACGATCAGGTGTAAACAGTTTTCCAGAAGCAAAGATCTTTACACGATCCCGAACTCCCTCTTGACGTAAAACGGCATCCAGCATCGGGAGAGCGGAGTAAAGCGGCAAACCGACACTATCGGCTAACTCCTGAAACGTGGCTCCTGTTCCACCTTCACCACCATCGATGGAGATAAAATCCGGTGCTTGTTCACTCTTCTTGATATAGCGAGCTAATTCAAGTGCTTCCTCATAACTACCGAGTACGATCTTGATTCCGATTGGTTTGGAGCTAGCCTCCTTCAATTGAGCGATAAATTCAAAGAGTGTCGGTAAGTCATGAAACTGATGAAACCGATTGGGGCTATCCACCGATTGGTACGGACGAATAGAGCGAATGCTCGCAATTTCCGGTGTCACCTTTTCCGCATCCAAATGACCGCCGCGAAGTTTGGCTCCCTGTCCCAGCTTTAGCTCAAACGCTTTAATTTGAGGCATTTCGCTTTTACGACGAAATTCATCCCAATCAAACTGCCCATCCGCATCGCGTACGCCAAAGAGTGCAGGGCCGATCTGCATAATGAGATCTACATTCCCCTTGAGATGATACGGAGAGACTCCTCCTTCTCCAGTATTCATCCACGTTCCTTTGGCAATCGCCAATCCTTCGGATAGCGCGGTGATGGCATTGCTGCCTAACGCACCAAAACTCATTCCGGACATTCCTATCAAACCACGCACACGAAAAGGGGAAGGACGATCCGGACCGATCACAATTGTATCTCTCTCGTCCAATAAATAAGCGAGAGAATGATTTTCTTCCAACTTTTCTTGTCGCTGCGCAAAAAGAGTCTCTTGGATAAGCAAATATTTTCTACCTTTAATGCGTGTTTTTCGATCAAAGACGAGCTCTTCCATTTGTTTGGGAAACAAGGAATTGCGAATATAATAACCTGCTTCGCGGAAATCGCGCTTAGAACCGAATCCAATCACGTTTCGTTGATACTTCGCGCTATGTACAATATGGCTATAGTCATCCCGTGAGAACGGCTTTCCCTCTCGATCACTATTAAAAAGATATTGCCGAAGTTCCGGTCCCAAATTTTCTAAAAAATAACGCATCCGACCAAGCAGCGGGAACTTGCGTAAAATACTGTGAGACTTTTGATAACGATCGATGACATATAACGATAGGAAAAAGACCAGAACGAGGACAAGAACAATCACGCCCCCCGTAAAAACAATAATTATTAAATAATCGGACAGATTCATTAAAAATCCCTCCATTTGACTTATTCATTTTAGTATGGAAGAGAAAAAAATATTTCATGAAATATAATTTTATTCGATTAATGAAGAAGTTGCGTCACTCTGATCTTCATTGGTTCAAAGCACGCAACTGTTAATCAAAAAACCTTCTCAGGAGGTTCTATTGCTCATAGACAATATAGTCCCCATTCGCCCGTACAGGATCAGAATCTTCCACAATTCCTTGATACCATACTTCGACGATCATCCCCTTCTTCAGATCTTCCTTTTTCCCTTTTTGATACTGATCTCCTTTCCGAATGAGATATTGGGTAGAATCCGTTAAATGGACCTCTGATTTCAACGTTACATCTGGTTCATTTGGATCTTCTTCCACCAAAATTTTTGAATCATCTTGTTGGGTAATCGTTCCTGTGATATGAGCCTGTTCTTCAGGAGGTCGCAGTTCTTCTGATTTTTGTGTATGCTGTTGACCAGTTGCATCAGACTCGCTATCCCCCGAACAGCCCGAAAGGATCAATACCGATAAAGCGATGAAAAAAATATAAGGAATCAAACGAATATACATCTCTCAAACTCCTCTTCTTACTAATTTTCTATATCAATTATAAACAATATCCCGCATCACAAGCATTACTGAATCATTGACAGATATGTTATATTATCCTTATGTGAAAAATACCTTACGTAATTGAGGCGATGATTATGGACATTTTGCGTGATTTAGAACAACGGGGACTCATCTATCAATGTACTGATATGGAGGGACTTCAACAACGACTGCAAGCGGGTCCCATTTCCCTATATTGCGGATTTGATCCGACAGCGGACAGTTTACATATTGGACACTTGGTTCCGATCCTGATGCTTAAGCGCTTCCAAATGGCGGGACATCATCCGATTGCGCTAGTCGGTGGTGGCACGGGTCTGATCGGCGATCCAAGCGGGCGTTCAACGGAGCGTACACTGAATGCAAAAGAGGATGTCGTTGAATGGACGGAGAAAATCAAGAAACAGCTGGAGCGTTTTTTAGATTTTTCCGATTCTCCCAACCCTGTACGGATGGTCAACAACTATGAATGGCTAAATTCTATGAACATCATTGAGTTCTTACGCGATATCGGGAAAAACTTTTCCATCAACAATATGCTTGCCAAAGAATCGGTCAGTGCGCGTCTCGAACAAGGAATCTCTTTCACAGAGTTTAGTTATATGATTCTACAATCCGTCGATTTCAAAGAACTCAACCAACGCTACCAATGTGAATTACAGATCGGTGGCAGTGATCAGTGGGGGAATATTGTTTCCGGTAGTGATCTGATTCGCCGAACTCATCAAAAGACAGTCTATGGATTAACCGTTCCACTGATTACAAAAAGTGATGGAACCAAGTTCGGAAAAACGGCTTCTGGAGCAGTCTGGTTAGATGCGGAGAAGACCACTCCTTACGCCTTCTATCAATTTTGGTACAATACCGATGATCGTGATGTCATTCAGTTCTTGAAATACTTTACCTTTTTAAGTCTAGAAGAAATCGAACAACTTCAAATACAGCTGGAAAAGCAGCCCGAAAAACGCGAAGCACAAGCTCGACTCGCCGAAGAGATGACACGCCTCACACATGGTGAAGAGGCTTTGAAAAGAGCGATTCGAATCTCAAAAGCGCTCTTCCATGGTGAAGTGAGACAACTTTCGGCAGAAGAGATCAAAGAGGGATTCCAAGATGTCCCCTCCCTCACCGTCTCTGACAACAAGCTTCCTTTGGTCGATCTTTTGATTCAAATCGGAGCCGCCAAATCCAAGCGTGAAGCGCGCGAATTTATTCGAAATGGCGCGATCAGTGTGAATGACAAACGGCAAACTGATCCTCAGATTGAAATCGATCAACTGGATCGGATCACCGACCGCTTTTTAGTATTGAGGCGAGGAAAAAAGAATTACTTTCTCTGTGAAGTGATTTAGGAGATCGTATAGCGATCTCCTTTTTTATAAATGTTGGGCGATTTTTTCAACCCGTTCTTCTATGGTAGGAAGCTTTTCTTTTACCAAACGCCGAATCGGAATCAGATTCGCCATAATTTTCAGCGTTAAGTCAAATGTACTCCATACCTTGGGTGAATAGGTTTTCGATGAATGAAACCAAGGAGAAAACCCGGAATCTTCGGGATTAAGATGAGGAAAAAAAGCAAGTTTTTTTAGATGATCGATTAATTCCGGAGAATACTCCATCTTTTCAAAATTTTCCTGCGCGGGAAAATCGTCGATGAGAAACGCCTGTTCCAACTCCGCCTCACGGACAAACTTCGTTTGAAAGTTCATGACCAATTCTTTGGTACTCAAGTCCACTCGATCAATCTCATTCTCCTCTAACTGATCAAGCGCCAAGGAGTGGATGCGGTTTTGTGGAAAATCCAACGAACCCAAATCTGCATAAATCCCCATCAACTGCTCAAATTGCATGGTGGTTGCCAGTGTGATTCCGATTTTACTCGGCCAAGCGATCGTCTTCACCGTTCGATTTTCCACTCCTACCAGTACCTGATCATTCGCCAAAAAATGATATCCCTTCTCCAGTAATCCCAACATAATCGCGGTTTTCCCAGCTCCACTCTCGCCGCTAAAAAGAATCGATTTTCCATCCTTCTCAACAACTGAAGCACGGAAGAGATAAAATCCTTTTTTCTCCATCTCCCAAGTCATCACTTCACGCATGGCTTTCATAATCTCATCTTGTACGATCTGCTCGGAACCATCTGAAATAAAATAAATTTGCTTCATTGTTTGATGAAAACACAAGATCATCTTCTTTCGCTTGTCAACAACGATTCCCCCATCCGAAAACGTAATTTCGGCAATGTCATCATAAAAATAACCAACGCGCAAAAGAAGGATCTCTTCGACCCATTCGAATAGACGCAAGTAAGTCTGTTCATCCACATATGAATAAATAGAATAACAATCATCATTTGGAAACTTTAAAATATCATGATGATCGCGGCAGTAATGGTAATAGTACTGAAAACAAACCGATAGCCAATCCGCATGCGCTTGATGATTGGTACGCAGGATACAATGGGTGCCTTGGTAGGAATAGATATCTTTATACGTGAACTTGGGATGATGTTCTTCAAAAACCGATACAAACCGTTGAAACGATAACATGAATACCTCCCCTATGAATCGTCCATCGAGACCCACTTTTTTCACGATTATGTATGTATTCAATCCCTACCCACCCTAAAAAAGAATAGGTAGATTTCTTCTACTAATAGCATATCACGGATCAACGAGATTTCAGCACCGAAGTTACAAAAATGCAAAGCCGCTTTGTTGAAAAATGAACAACAGTCGTTTTCTTGAGCGATCATCATATACATTTGCCTTAAAGGGGATTTTTTCAGTGAAACCTTACCGTTTACAACAGGGAGATCAGATTGGCATTGTTGCGCCAGCCAGCCCTTGCCCTCCGAGTAAATGGAAAAAAGCGGTCGCCATGCTTTCTGCACTCGGCTATAACATAAAAATCGGGCAATCTGTCCATGAGCACATGGGCTACTTGGCAGGAACCGATAAACGGCGTGTCCAAGATCTCCATCAGATGTTTGCAGATCCAAATATTCAAGCGATCTTGTGTCTTAGAGGGGGGTATGGTGTAACCCGAATCCTACCCTTCTTAAACTACGATTTGATCCGGGACCATCCGAAAATCCTAATCGGATATAGTGATCTTACCGCTCTTCATCTCGCCATCCAAAAAAAGACGGGTCTCACCACCTTTCATGGTCCCGTCTTATCGGAGTTTGGGGAGCAAATCGATTTTCTTACAGGGTGGTTTCTCTTTACCCTCTGCACTCACCCCCACACACGAGTAAGATATCCTGTGCCATGGGATGCCTATACACTGACGGAAGGAGAAGCGACGGGTTCTTTGATTGGAGGCAATCTTTCCCTTCTCACCGCAAGTTTGGGAACCTTCTATGAACTTGAAACCGCTGGGAAAATATTGTTTATCGAAGAGATCGGCGAACAGCCCTACCGGATTGATCGCATGCTGACACAATTGCTGCAAGCAGGTAAGCTCCAATCCGCTCGAGGGATCATCCTCGCCAGCTTCACCCGTTGTGAACCAAAGAGACCGATACAAAGCCTCACCCTTTATGAAATCTTTGCCGATCGTATCGGATCGCTCGGCATTCCTGCCTACTATGGACTATACGCCGGGCATTGTTCGCCGAATCTTACCCTGCCGATCGGTGGAGAGGTCAAGATGAATGCAACGGAGAAGTGGTTGGAACTACTGGAAGGGAATGTGATTGCACCTCCCCATTCAGGCGAGTGAGCAGATATTCCTGTGATCCAGCGGATTGGTCACCCGACAATAGTGCTCTTGATCGGGATGAAGTCGCATCGTGACCAATGCCTTCAACGGAACTTTGCTTTGAAACAAAAAGGCTTGGTCTTCGCGTGATTGCTCCCGAAATAAGGGGTCTGCCGCTATTTGTTCCAAAATCTGAAGGCTGATCTCACCAACTTTCCGCCATAATCGACCCTCGTCTAGATCAAATTGTTGGCATAATTGCATCATCAATTCTCCCAAATGGCTTTGATAGACCGTATAAAACATTTTCTCATGCATCTTCTC
>JANWJM010000088.1 GCA_025449475.1 Thermoactinomycetaceae bacterium | reverse complement strand
ACTGACATTCCGCCGCATCATCTCGGGGAAGTGATCGATGCCGTGATTAAGCGGATCGACTCGCCGAACTGCAGCGTGGATGACCTCATGGAGTTCGTAAAAGGTCCGGACTTTCCGACCGGAGGAATCATCCAGGGGAAAGAAGGCATAAAAAAAGCCTATGAAACCGGAAAAGGAAAAATCATCATCAGGGGCAAAGCCGAGATCGAAACAATCAGAGGCGGCCGCCAGCAAATTGTCATTACTGAAATTCCGTTTGAAGTCAACAAAGCGAATTTAGTGAAAAAAATGGACGAATTCAGGATTGAACGGAAGGTCGAAGGGATTTCAGAAGTCCGTGACGAGACCGACCGGACAGGCCTCAGAATCGTGATTGAGCTGAAAAAAGAAGCGGATGCACAAGGCATTTTAAATTTCTTATACAAAAACACGGATTTGCAGATTCCTTACAACTTTAACATGGTCGCCATCCATAACAGAAGACCGATGCTGATGAATCTCACATCGATTTTGGACGCTTATATCGGCCACCAAAAAGAAGTCATCACCAACCGTTCTCAGTATGAGCTGAAAAAAGCGAAGGAAAGGCATCATATCGTAGAAGGCTTAATGAAGGCACTGTCCATTTTGGATGAGGTCATTGCGACGATCCGCTCCTCCAATGACAAGCGCGATGCCAAAAACAATCTGATCGAAAAGTTCGCATTTACTGAGCCGCAGGCTGAAGCGATCGTTTCCTTGCAGCTGTACAGGCTGACAAACACAGATATTACGGCTCTCCAGGAAGAAGCAAAAGAACTGGACCAGAAGATCAAAGAGCTGGAAGAGATCCTTTCCAATGATAAGAAACTTTTGAAAGTGATCAAAGACAGCTTGAAAAAGGTGAAAAAAACCTATGCCAGTCAAAGGCGCTCTGTCATCGAAGAAAAAATCGAAGAAATTAAAATCAACCTTGAAGTGATGGTGGCGTCGGAAGACGTTTATGTGACCGTAACGAAAGACGGTTATATTAAACGAACGAGCCAGCGGTCTTTCGCCGCATCAAACGGCCAGGACTTCGGCATGAAAGATACCGACCGTCTGCTCTGTCAGCTGGAAATGAATACGACAGACGTTCTGCTCTTGTTCACAAATAAAGGGAGCTATGTCTATTGTCCAGTTCACCAGCTCCCTGATATCAGATGGAAAGATTTAGGTCAGCATATAACGAATATCATATCGATTGACAGCGATGAGTCCATCGTCAAGGCGATTCCTGTCAGAGAGTTTACCGAATCTGAATACCTGCTGTTCTTTACGAAAAACGGAATGGCGAAAAGAACTCAGCTGATGCAGTATAAAGCACAGCGCTATTCAAAAGCACTGGTTGCCCTTAATTTAAAAGGCGACGATGAAGTGGTCGATGTTCATGTAACGGACGGAACGAAAGATTTGTTTATTGCGACACATTCCGGCTACGGTCTGTGGTTCACAGAAGATGAAGTCAGCGTCGTCGGCGCAAGGGCGGCCGGTGTCAAGGGCGTCAATTTGAAAGACGGCGACTTTGTCGCCAGCGGACAGGTTTTAGAGGAAAAAGACGTGCTTGTGCTCGTGACCCAGCGCGGATCTATTAAGCGGATGAACCGCAGCGAATTTGAAAAAACGTCAAGGGCGAAACGAGGGGTTCTCATGCTGAGGGAACTGAAGAAAAAACCTCACCGCATTGCCGGCCTGCTCGCATGTTCATATCATGATCAAATCACGCTTCAAACCGAAAAAGGCATCACAGAGGAGATGCTTGTCAAAGAAATCAAGCTTCATGACCGGTACAGCAACGGTTCTTTCATCATCGACGAAGATGAAGCAGGGGAAGTAACGGATGTATGGATCAGCAAACATGAGCTGGAGTGAAATCGAACAGCACGCCGTTGATCATTCAATATCTAGGGGCGTCACCACATGTCTATCAAGCCGTTTCAATGCTCAGAAAAAGAGCATGCCGGATAAACCTTAAACAGCACGATGTTACTTTCTTGTGACACAATTATACAGCATCTAATATATCAGAGACTGATTTTTTCTCTTCGGTGAGATTTTCGCCCGTTTTTCTGATTCAACATTTCTTTGCTTAATTGATACCAGAGTAAAACAACCCAGTCCGTGTTCGCGCCTTTAGTGAACATGGACTGGGTTTTTCTTGATCACGCTATGATTATTGTATTTCTAACTCTTTTACGGTTTCGCCTTCAACTAACACAGGTTGATAGTAGGTTTCGTTTGGTAAATCCTTCTTTCCTTGTAATTTTTTAATGACCCAATCAGCTGCATCGTGTCCCATTTGTTCTTGAGGATGGGTCAATGTTGTTAGTTTGATATTCGCATTTTTGGCGATATACGAATTGTCCTGACCAATAATTGACAATTTGTCCGGGATAGAAATATTAAGTTGTCTGCATACATTTGCTACTTCCAGCCCTACTTCGTCGTTGTAGCAGACGATTGCAGTCAACACGTCTCTTTTTTCATTTAGAAACTTCTTCAGGTCTGTGTATAGGTCCAGCTTCGTCTCTGTATTGTACGAAAGCACATGCTCCGGGTAAAATCGTAATTTGGCTTCACCAAGCGCTTTTATATACCCCTTCATTCGATACTTTCCTTGTAAATCATCCATTTTTGAAATGAGACCAATTTGTGTATGTCCTTTTGATATTAATTCTTTTGTTGCGAGATAGCTTGACTGCACGTCATCGAGACAAAGAAAAGGAACATCTAATTCTTCATAATAAGCATTGATCATGATGAAAGGAATATCCTGTTCCTTAAACGATAGGTAGTAGGCAATATTGGGATTGTACAGATTGCTTTTCGTAGGTTCAACAATTAAACCATCTACGCCAAATGACAGCATCATTTCCAAAGCTTTTTTTTCTTGTTCGACATCATTATTTGTACTAGCTAATAGTAACGAATAATTAGCCTCATTCAATCTCCCTTCAATTCCACGAATAATGGAGGGGAAAATGTAATCAGAAATGTAGGTCGTGATTACACCGATTATTTTGTTATTGGAATTCCCGCCGGCTTTTGATTGATACTGGTTACTAACATAAGTGCCAGACCCTTTTTCACTTCTTAAGAATCCTTCGTTCGATAGTTCTAAAATGGCTTTTCGAACAGTGTGGCGGCTGACTTTGTACTCTTCCTGTATGGCGGATTCAGTAGGAATTTGGTCTCCCGCTCTGTAAACTCCTGAAAGTATTTTACTTTTTATGTCATTAATGATGACCTTATACTTTGGTTTCATTTCACTCACTTCTTTCGCAGTTGTTCGCATTCTAATTTTTTTAATTGAATGATTTGTGTGGACATATTTTATCATGGCTTACAATGAATTAAAAGATTCCGCCTTATTTTCGTGAAAATTAACTAGCAATTATAAAAATTTTCTTTAGGTTTTATGTTATTCAAATACCTTTTATTATAAACATTAAGAGAAAAATAACAGAAAATATCGTTGTGATATTTATATGAACATATTATATTCTAGATTGACATATGTACGTACAAAAAATATACTAAGGTTGTAATAAAGTTAAGCGGAAAGGAAAATGCTTTCTTTCGAATTATAATGAAATCGCTATCAGAGGGGGGGATTACGTGAAAGCGAATCGAGTAAACATCAAGCAAGCCATAACTGAGGGAGAAACATCACTTGGAATTGAATTCGGATCCACACGTATTAAAGCAGTGTTGATTGATAGCAGTTTTGAAACAATCGCATCTGGAAGCTATGAGTGGGAAAACCTCTTGGAAGATGGATTTTGGACGTACAACTTGGTAGATATTATCACTGGATTGCGAACAGCTTATAGTGAAATGAAGAATGAAGTTGAACGAAATTATGGCATCACCATTCGCAAAATCGGTTCTATTGGAATTTCTGCAATGATGCATGGGTATATGGCTTTTGACAAAACAGGGGAGCTGCTTGTTCCGTTTCGAACTTGGCGTAACTCAACAACCGGTGCTGCAGCAAAAGAATTAACTGATCAATTTCAATTCAATATCCCCGAACGGTGGAGTATTGCTCACCTTTATCAAGCGATATTAAATGAAGAGAAGCATTTGCCTCGCATTGACTATATCACCACCTTAGCCGGGTACATTCACTGGTTACTGACTGGTAATAAAGCAATTGGCATTGGAGATGCTTCGGGCATGTTCCCGATTGATGAATCAACGCAAAATTACAATGAATCGATGGTCAAGCAGTTTGATGAACTGATTTCGAACAAAGGCTACCCTTGGAAGCTGAAGGATATTCTTCCTAAAGTTTATATTTCAGGCGAGCAGGCTGGTGAATTAACCGAAATTGGTGCAAAAATTCTGGATCAGTCAAAAAATTTACAACCAGGCATTCCAATTTGTCCACCGGAAGGCGATGCTGGAACAGGAATGGTTGCTACGAATAGTGTGAGGAAACGCACTGGAAACATTTCGGTGGGAACTTCAGTTTTTGCCATGATTGTATTAGAAAAAGAACTTTCAAAAGTATATCCAGAAATTGATTTGGTCACAACGCCAAACGGCAGTCCGGTTGGAATGGTTCATGCGAATAACTGCTCAAGCGATATTAATGCTTGGCTAGGATTGTTTCGTGAATTTTTTGAAGCAATGGGACAAAAGATTGAAACGAATAAATTATTCGAAGTGATGTTAAATAAAGCTTTGGAAGCTGACTCAGATGGCGGCGGTTTGCTAAGCTACGGCTATTTCTCCGGTGAAAATATTACGGGATTAGAAAAAGGCCGGCCATTATTTGTCCGCTCACCAGAGAGTCGTTTCAATTTAGCAAACTTCATGCGGACACACCTTTTTACAGCCTTTGCTGCTTTGAAAATCGGAATGGATATTTTGACCAAAGAGGAAAAAATTGAAATCGATAGCATTTTAGCTCACGGCGGTTTATTCAAAACCCCTCTTGTCGGACAAAAAATTGTTGCAGCTGCAATGAATACGCCGGTATCAGTTATGGAAACAGCCGGAGAAGGCGGTGCGTGGGGAATGGCTATTCTTGCTTCTTACATGATGAACAAAGGTCAAGAAGAGAGCTTAGAAGACTTCCTCGACAAAAAAGTCTTTGAAGAGGATGCCGGGCAGGAAATTTACCCTGATCAATTAGATGTAGAAGGATTTGAAGCATTTATCGAACGGTACAAAAAAGGTTTAATGATTGAGCAGGCCGCTGTAGACCATTTGATTTAATGGAGGGATTGACGTGCTAGAACAACTGAAAGAAGAAGTATTACAAGCGAATTTGGACCTGCCTAAATACGGACTCGTGAAATACACATGGGGAAATGCAAGTGCCATTGACCGTGAAACAGGTCTATTCGTTATCAAACCGAGCGGTGTTGATTATGAAACGATGAAAGCTAGTGATATGGTGGTTGTTGATTTAGATGGCAATGTTGTTGAAGGAGAGCTGAGGCCTTCATCAGATACAGCGACTCACGCAGTGCTTTATAAGCGCTACCCTGAAATTGGAGGAATTGTACACACTCATTCAACTTGGGCGACAATCTGGGCTCAAGCAGGCCTTGATGTTCCAGCGATGGGGACCACTCATGCAGACACATTCTATGGTTCCGTGCCATGTGCCCGATACTTGACACAAGAGGAGGTTGATCGAGGTTACGAAGTAGAAACAGGTAATGTCATTATCGAAACATTT
>JANWJM010000087.1 GCA_025449475.1 Thermoactinomycetaceae bacterium | reverse complement strand
TTGCCTATTTCATCCTCAAGTATACGCCTTTTGGACAGCATGTTGTTGCGGTTGGAGGAAATTATGAAGCAGCCAAACTGACTGGGATTAATATCAATCGAACCTTGTTGGGAGTATACATCATCAGTGGTTTAGCATCCGCTCTTGGAGCATTGATTCTTGTTGCACGGATTGGTGCAGCTGAACCCACAGCGGGGACGATGTATGAGTTGGATGCAATTGCGGCGGCCGTAATGGGTGGAGCCAGCTTAATGGGAGGTTCAGGGAGTATTATTGGCACCTTAATCGGCGCATTGATTATTGGAACGTTGCGCAATGGACTCACACTCCTCAATGTATCTTCCTTTTATCAACAAATGGTGATTGGCCTTGTTATTATCTTAGCTGTGTATGCAGATCAGCTAAGTAAGCGAAGACAATAAATCGTTATAGAAAGGTTTGGGAGATATGGGTAAGGTAAGAGTTTACGATCACTTTATTAATGGAAAATGGGTAAAAGCAAAAGAGGATACAGCGATTTTAAGACATCATCCAGCAAATGGTGAGCTTATTGCGAAATACCCCAATGGAACCGCTCAAGAAATGGAACAAGCGATCGAAGCAGCGAAAGAAGCGTTTCACGGTGAATGGCCAGAATGGAGCCCGAAAGAACGAAGTCGTTTGTTACTTGAAATCTCCAGACGGATCCGGAACAATCTTGATCGGTTAGCAGAAATTGAATCGGAAGAAGTCGGTAAGCCGATCGATTTGGCACGGGGAGATGTTATGGGCGCTGCAGATCATTTTGAATATGCAGCTGCATTGACAAGAGATCTTGTGGGAGAGACTCACTTATTAGATCAGAATCTGAGTGCGATTGTTGTAAGGGAGCCTGTCGGTGTTGTTGGGTTGATTACGCCATGGAACTTCCCGATCGGAATTCTATGTCAAAAACTTCCCTATGCTTTGGCTACCGGCAACACAGTCGTCGTGAAACCTTCCGAATTTACATCAAGTACAACCTTTGAATTAGCAGCGATTGCTTATGAAGCGGGCTTACCGCCGGGTGTGATGAATGTCGTTAGTGGTTATGGGAATGTTGTGGGAAATGCCTTGGTTTCCAGTGATGATGTTGACAAGGTTTCCTTTACAGGCTCGACGGTTACAGGACGAAAAATTCTTGAAGCTGCTGCTGGAAATATCAAAAAGGTCTCATTAGAGCTCGGAGGGAAGTCGCCTAGTATCGTCTTTCCAGAAGCGGATTTGGAGCGTACCGCAGAAGGCGTCTTACATGCAATTTGCTTTATGCAAGGAGAATGTTGTGTAGCGGGCTCAAGGCTTTTGGTGAGCGATGACATTTACGATGAATTTGTAGAACGGTTAGTGGAGAAGGCAGAACAATTGGTGATTGGTGATCCGAGCGATCCGGAAACAAAAATTGGTCCCATGATTCATGAAAAACACATGGAAAAAGTACTCCATTATATTCAGATTGGAATCGATGAGGGAGCAAAGCTTGTAACTGGTGGTACGCGTCATGTGGACAAACCATATGATGCTGGTTACTTTGTAAAGCCCACTATTTTTACGGATGTAGATAATTCCATGACCATTGCAAGAGATGAAATTTTCGGTCCTGTCCTTTCAGTGATTCGCTTCAAGAGTGAAGAAGAGGCCATTCGGATTGCGAATGATACACCGTATGGATTGGCAGCATCCATTTGGACAACAGAACTGGATCGAGCGTTTCGCGTGGCCAAAAAAGTGCGTGCGGGAACCATTTGGATTAACGGACATCTAAATGCCTATCCAGAGCTACCTTTTGGGGGATACAAAGCGAGTGGGTTGGATCGAGAAATGGGTCGACATGGGATTGAAAGCTTTACGGAAGTGAAAACAATCCAGTTTCATCATGCAGAAAAAAGGTAATGTAAGTCAGAAATATGAATGATCAGAGATGGTGAGGATGCGGAAATCAGGTGTAACGATCAGTGATGTTGCTCGAAAAGCAGGGGTATCTGCTTCTACGGTTTCGAAATATCTAAACAATATTCCATACGTTTCAGAAAATACAAAGAAAAAAATTCAGGCAGCGATTGATGAATTAAACTTTCAACCAAATATTATTGCTCGAAGTTTAGCGAAACAGGAAACAGGTTATCTAGGATTGCTTGTCCCTGAAGTGAATAACCCCTTTTATACGGATTTGATGCAGACAATCGAAGCCGCAGCAGCGAAAAAGGGCTATTATATTATCCTTGCAAATACACATGGCGACTCGGAACGTGAACTACAACTTGCACGTGAGTTGGGAAATCGAGTCGATGCTTTGATCTTCGCTTCGGCGACAAATGATAGTAGAAAACTGAATAAGTTAATCAAAGAGAATTATCGTTTTCTGATGGTAAGTCGGCATGTAAAGGAGGTGAAAGCATCTCACGTCATTGTTGATGGATTTGTCGGGGGCAAGATGGCAGTTGAGCATTTAATTCGGTTGGGTCATAAGAAGATTGGACATATTGGTGGTCCACAACGGATCCATCAATTTCAAGATCGTTATCTAGGCTATCAAAATGCGTTAAAGCAGTTTGGTATTCCTGAGAATCACGATTGGGTTGTCTTCGGAGATCCATCCATCCAAGTTGGTTATCAGCTAGCGGTTCAACTGATGTCACTCCCAGAGAAACCAACAGCATTATTTGTAGGGAATGATACTCTTGCACTAGGTGTGTTAGAAGCTTGTGATAATTACAATTGGAGCGTTCCCGATGATCTAGCCATTGTCTCTTTTGATAACATTTCATTTTCGCGGTTAGCGTTAGTGCCGTTAACGACCATTGATAGTCGAATCGGAGAGCTGGGTCAAATTGCTGTTGAAACCATTGTACAACAATTGAGAGAAGATACTAGCGTGTTAAACCAACACAAACGAGAAATCGTTTTGAAACCTTCTCTTGTCATAAGGAAATCCTGTGGAAGTTTATAAGAAATAGGAGGATACCATTGGCGAAAACAATCATGTTACCGCGATCTGATGGGTCTGTTTATCCATATGCCATCAAAGGAAATGGCTCATATCCGATTTCATCAGATCCATTGAAGAGTCGTAAGGTCTATGCAGCTGCACATGTTGTTTGTAATCCTATTTCGGATCAAAGTGTCAATCGTCTTTCACTGATCGATTGGGAAAGAACCCTTCAATATCGTAGGTATTTATGGTCTTTGGGCTTGGCAGTTGCGGAGGCAATGGATACAGCGCAAAGAGGAATGGGTTTGGATTGGGAAACTTCGAAAGAGCTGATTCGCCAATCGATCGGTGAAGCAAAAGCGGTGGGGGGTGAGATTGCTTGCGGCGCAGGAACCGATCAGCTGAATTCTTATGAGAATATTACCCTCCGTGATATAGAAGAGGCGTATCTCGAACAATGTGATTTTATTGAAAGTCATGGAGGGCGAGTGATTCTGATGGCGAGTCGGGCGCTTGCAGCGTGTGCCAAAGGTCCTGACGACTATTTTCAAGTATATGAAAAAGTTTTATCGCACGTAAAAAAACCCGTCATATTGCATTGGCTTGGTGAAGTGTTTGATCCACATCTGCCGAATTACTGGGGATATAAGGATCAAGATGCAGCCATGAAGGTTTGTTTGGATTTGATCACCAATCTGTCGGAGAAAGTAGATGGCATAAAAATATCCCTTCTTGATCCAGAAGTAGAGGTTACAATGAGGAATTTGTTGCCACAAGGTGTGCGCATGTATACAGGGGACGATTTTCATTATCATGACCTGATTCGAGGGGATCAAGATGGATATAGTCATGCACTATTAGGAATCTTTGATGCGATTGCACCAGCTGCAGCAGCAGCCATTCGCGCATTGGATCAAAAAGATTTTCAACTTTATGATCAGATTATGGAACCGACCATTGCATTATCACGACATATTTTTAAAAAACCCACTTATTACTACAAGACGGGGATTGTATTTATGGCCTATCTAAATGGGCATCAACCTCACTTCAAGATGGTTGCAGGATTAGAAAGTGCTCGATCCATTATCCATTTGTCAGAGTTATTTAAACTCGCTGATCAAGCCAATTTGCTCTCAGATCCTGAGTTAGCAACACACCGAATGAAATTGATGTTGGAATTATCCGGAATCACACAATCAATCGCATGATCATGATGAAAAGGAGATGAACAAGATGCTTTTTGAAACGACTCAATTTTATGTAGGTACTAAAATTGTATTTGGCAAAAATGCTTCCAAACAAATTGGTCAAGAATTAGAAAACCTAGGTTCCAAACATGTCCTGGTTGTGACAGATAAAGGGATTGTACAAGCTGGTCTTTTAGAAGGAATTGTTGAGTCCATCAAACAGCAAGGGATTGCGTATACGATTTTCGATCAAGTTCCACCAAATCCTCCTAGGGAGATTGTCAACAAAGGAATCGATTTGTTTAAGTCTGAAGCATGTGATTCCGTGGTTGCGGTAGGAGGAGGAAGTTCGATTGATGCAGCGAAAGCAATCGCCATTATGATTCATAACGATGGAGATATCATTGAATATGATAATAGTGAACTCGGAGGAAAAGAGTTTAAAAATCCGGGAGCGCCTGTGATTACCATTCCCACAACGAGTGGAACAGGTAGTGAAGTGACTCAGTGGTCTGTGATCACGGATGAGAAAAGAAATTGGAAGTCAAGTATTGGTAGCCCATTGATGGCAGCTAAGGTAGCATTGGTTGATCCAGTACTTACGTTGAATCTTCCCCCCGCCATTACGGCTGCTACAGGAGTAGATGCATTAACACATGCGGTTGAAGCATACACATCCAAAGCTGCGGTTGCAGGTTTTTCACCCATTACAGACACACTTGCTCTAAAAGCGATTCAACTGATTGCGAAAAATTTGCGTCAAGCCTATGTTCAAGGGAATAACTATGATGCGCGTGAAAAAATGATGATTGGAAGTACGATGGCAGGAATGGCCTTCCCGCAAATCGGTCTAGGAACTTGTCATGGTATGGCTCATCCTTTGGGAGGACATTACGATGTGCCGCACGGTGTAGCAAATGCGATTTTGTTGCCACATATCATGGAGTATAATTTGATGTGTTGTCCGGATCGCTTTGCCGATATTGCAGTTGCATTTGGTGAAGACATTAAAGGGTTATCACCGATGGATGCTGCAGAAAAAGCGGTATCTGCTGTCAAACGATTGGTGAAAGATCTAGAGATTCCATTACTCAAGTCGTACAATATTGATCCTGAGCGTTTCCCACGTTTGGCTGAAGATGCCGTAAAAGAAGCTGCAACACATGATAATCCGCGTCATACATCGGTTGAAGATGCGATTCAGCTCTATCAAAAGGCGTATGATGAGGAGTAAAAAATGACTTCTTATTGATCTTCGCCAAACGAGATCAATAAGAAGTCCAAATGCTTCATTGGATAATATAGATTATACTCATTTTTAACAAATGATGATAGTATATTTGTGATTGTGCTTTTGACATTGAATGTAAAAAAGAAGGTTCAGCTATGCATATTGTTGTTGCATCTGATTCATTTAAAGGAAGTCTTTCATCTAAAGAGGTTTGCAACGCCATTAAAAAAGGTCTGATTGCTGAAATTGAAAAAGCCCAAGTGACAGTAGTCCCGATGGCGGATGGAGGCGAAGGGACTCTGGATGCGATAGTCGATGCGACTGGTGGGCAAGTTAAGGACATCCATGTACATGGACCGCTGCTACAGCCTGTAGCGACTCAATATGGAATGATTAGACCAAACACAATTGTAATTGAAATCGCAAATATCGTAGGCTTATCAATGGTCCCTGTCGAGCAAAGAAATCCTGTAAATACCAGCTCGTATGGGGTTGGAGAAGCGATTCGTATGGCTCTTGATCAAGGATATCGCCGCTTTATTATTGGTTTGGGAGGCAGTGCGATCAATGATGGAGGTTTAGGGATGCTCCAAGCATTGGGGACGCTGTTCTTGGATGGTAATGAAGAGCCTGTCCAACCAACAGCGGCTTCATTATCTCAAGTTGTGGAGGCAAATTTTGATACGATCGATCCACGATTGTTTCAAAGTGAGATCTTAATTGCCAATGATGTAACCAACCCTCTTTGTGGAGAGAATGGATGCACCGTTTTCTTCGGTCCTCAAAAAGGAGCAACCAAACAACAAATTGATTTCTTGGAAAATGGGATGAGAAACTATGCGCATTGTATTGAAAAGAGCCTTGGAAAATCGCTTCAACATCAGCCTGGTGCAGGGGCTGCTGGAGGCTTGGGCTTTGCTTTTCTTGCCATTGGGGCGAAAATGATGAATGGAGCTAAACTCATTTCAGACACCGTCGGTTTGGAAAAGAAAATGGCTACCGCTGATTGGGTTATTACGGGAGAAGGAAAAACCGATTCTCAAACCTATTATGGCAAACTGCCCATTTATGTGGCTAAGTTGGCTCAAAAATACGGTGTAAAAGCTCTTTTGCTCTCGGGGAGTATTGCAGACGGCTATGAACGACTATATGAGTATTTTGTAAGTCTTCATTCCATTATTCGCCGACCGATGACCTTGGAGCAAGCAATGGAAGATGCTGAACAATTGGTATTTGAAACGGCACGAGACCTTGCTCGGCTTATCAGCGCATAAGAATATACCGATTCGATGATCAGACGTTGCAAAAAACATGTTTCACATATTCACAAGGATGATTCCTTCATAGAACTTGCCAAAAAATTCTGCTTTTGCTACAATAAAAAAGACGGGAGATAACCTCCCGTTGTCTCTACAAGAGAGACGTGATGACTACATGG
>JANWJM010000086.1 GCA_025449475.1 Thermoactinomycetaceae bacterium | reverse complement strand
TCAGAACCAAACAATTTGACCATAGCAGCTTCTTTTATGACATTCTTCTTTTGATCCACCATATTGGCCACATGATAGGTAAGGGCACGAAGAGCTTCAATTTCCGTTGCCATTTCTGCCAAGTAGTGTTGAATAATTTGCTGCTCAAAAATCGGTTTGCCAAACTGAATACGCATATGTGCATAATCAAGCGACATTTCTAACAATTTATCGGCGGAACCCAAGTTTCTGGCAGCCATTCCTGCCCGTCCGTTCGCTAGAATTTTCAGAGCGTTCACATAGCCTTGCCCTTCCTCACCCAACATGTTCTCTACCGGTACTTCGCAATCCTCGAAGAATATCTCCCAAGTATGCGACCCATGAAGACCCATTTTCTTCTCTTTATTGCCCAGCTTAAAGCCCGGGAAATCCTTTTCAACAATAAAAGAAGTAATGCCTTTTGCTCCTTTAGTATGATCGGTCACCGCCATAACCGTGAATACATCGGCAATTCCGGCATTTGTTATATAGCACTTTGATCCGTTTAAAATGTAACGGTCTCCTTTTCGTACCGCCGTTGTTTTTAAGTTGGTCGCATGGGAGCCGGCACCAGGCTCTGTTAAAGCAAAAGCACCAATGCTTTCCCCACTTGCCATTTTCGGCAGGTATCTCTGCTTTTGTTCTTCATTTCCCATCTCTACGATTCCAACGCCGCCGATTCCGGTATGGCCGCCAATGACCGTTGTATAGCCATTATGGGTTCTGCCGACTTCCTCTAAGACAGCACATTTCCCTACCATTCCAATACCTAGCCCGCCATATTCTTCTGGAATACTCAGCGCAAATAAACCCATTTGCTTGGATTTCTCCATAATACTTTGAGGAATCTCGTTCGTTTCCACAATTAACATGGCATGTGGTTCTACTTCATTATCAATAAACTCGCGAATTCCTTGTTTTAAATGCTGGATATCTTTTGGTAGAGTTTGTACCATTTACCTCACGACCCTTTCCTTAATGATGTGCATGTTTACTTAATTAAAGACGGTAGTAGCCAAGATTACATTCGTCCCTCTTTCACACAAGCCGCACGACTTTATCGGGGTCAATACCCACCCATCTGGCGCAACTTGTGAGAAGAGGGGCAAATTGTTCTCTTCCCCATCTATTCACGAAATTGAAGGTTTGTTTTCTAATACCAATCAAATTCGGCTTGGCGAATTTGCGCCCAGATTTTTACCTTAGCTTGCTCGATAAATTTCCTTAAAAAAATCGCAAGGCTCACCGGAAGCTTTAACTTTATTCAGCCGGGGTTTTCCCCCCATTGAAAGAACCATTTATTTGTATTCATCTCACCGATTATTGAAGTGGAGTACTTCTGCTGAATGAAGTTAAACCATGGCTAATCCGCCATTTACTGAAAGGGTCTGGCCAGTTACATATTCTGCTTCGTCAGACACAAGGAACGCAACTGAATTGGCGATATCACTTGGCTGTGCTAAACGTCTAAACGGAATGGCCTTTTCAAGTGCCGCTGCAATCCCCTCATTATAAGAACCAATTTCTTGGAAAAGAGGTGTATTACTTGGTCCTGGTGAAATACAATTAATATTGATCTTATGTCTCGCCATTTCTCGTGCCATGGTTTTGGTGAAAGCAATGACGCCTCCTTTAGCAGCTGAGTAGACTGCCTCTCCGCTTGAACCCACTCTCCCTGAATCAGAAGCAATATTGACCACCTTGCCATAACCATTTTCGATCATGACAGGTAAAATTTCTTTACAAGTATGGATTTGCCCCATCAGGTTAATGTTCATAATCAGCTCCCATGTCCTCGGTTCACTTTTCAAAAATGGTTCAACCTTATCCCAACCCGCATTGTTCACAAGCACATCAATTTTTCCGAAATGGCTAACTGAGGTTGCTACCGCCTCTTGAACGCTCTCTAGCTTTGTCACATCGCAATAAACCGCAACTGCCTTTCCACCCTGTTGTTCTAAAATGGAGACCGTTTCATTCGCGTTTTCCAAATTGACATCGGTTACAATAATGTCCATTCCTCTAGAAGATAATGTTCTAGCAATCTCTCTTCCTATCCCACGTCCTGCTCCAGTAATAAAGGCTACTCTTTTTGTCATAATTATTTCCCCCTGATTTCTTAGTTAAATGATTAAATTTGAATGCAGTATGAATCTATGAATCTATATATTTAATTTCTGTTCACTTAAACGCTGGAGAATTTTTTCTTTCAAGCGAAACTTTTGAATTTTCCCACTTGCAGTTCTCGGAAAATTCTCAACAATCTCTAGATACTCTGGCCAATATTGCTTAGCGACCCCTTTTTGCTTAAGAAATTCTTGCAGTAATGGAAATGTAAGAGGCGACCCCTCAGGTTTCATGCTAATAACAGCGCATGCCTTTTCTTGCAGTCTTGGATCAGGCAGTGCGATAAGCTGAGCATCCAATATGTCTTCATGTTCATACAATACATTTTCAACATAAGCGACAGGGATATTCTCGCCACCGCGAATAATAATATCCTTATTTCGCCCAGAAATTCGGATGTAACCGTCTTCATCCATAACCGCACGATCTCCCGTGAAAAACCATCCATCCTTATACTCGGACAATGTACCTTCAAGATTTTTCAGATACCCAACAGATAGGGCAGGTCCTCTGCTAAGGAGGTCTCCTTCTTGATTAGGTGGACAAGAGTCCCCATTCGAATCAATTACTTTTACTTCCATGCTATCAAGCGCAACACCGTCAGTACCTGTCAGTTTTTCTTCGGTATCGTCAAGCTTTGTCAAAGTAACGAGACCACTTTCCGTTTGACCCCAACCGGAAAGAATCGCGAAATTTACCTTTTTGGAAGCTTCTTTTACCAACGCCATTGGAATCGGCGCACCCATAGCTGCGAATACTCTTAGTGAGTCAATGTTTCGACTTTCAAGTCCCTCCAATTGCATGGTATCCTGCAAGTATGGGGTCGCTCCGGCTGTAAAAGTAATTCCTTCCTCCTCAATGAGTTCAATAAATTCTAACGGGTTCCAAACTTCTTGATAAACGCCTGTTCCTCCGATCGTAGTTGGAAGGCGTACACCATACCCAAACCCAGTTTGGTGGGCAAAGGTCGAGGCCATGAACATCACGTCGTCAGAGGTTAATTGCAAATGGTCAATCCAGTAATTGGTTGAAACACAAATGGTATTATGTGTATGCATAACTCCTTTTGGATTTCCCGTTGTTCCAGAGGTAAAAATAATTTCGGTCACATCATTTGGATCATGAGTGATTTTATCTAATACCGCTGGATCACGAATTTCTTCCCACGGTTTATCAAACAATGAAGCAAGTGGCTTCATGTGGGCTGGTACATTTTCGCCAATGACATAAACATGTTCAAGTAACGGCCATTGGTGGGACAGTCTATCGATCATGGCTGGATAATCAAATCCGCGAAATTCATCGGGAATGACAATCATTTTCGACTCAGCCATTCCAACCATATAACCAATTTCGCGATCACGATAAATTGGAATCAATGGATTGGTAATGGCACCAATTCTCGTTGCCGCATAGTGAAGAATAATAAATTCATTCCAGTTAGGCAGCTGAAGAGAAATGACATCCCCTTTTCCCAAGCCTAATTCCAACAGACCCAATGCAACACGGTCGACCATTTTCCCGAGCTCACTGTACGTATAACGGCTCTTTTTGTCGATAATAGCAACCTTATCTGGATATTTCGCAATACCATCATTTAGATAATCGAGAATGATTTTATTTGGCCAAACGGACTGATACTTTTCCACATATTCAGGACTCAAAATCGTTTCTAGTTTCAAGGACTTCATCTCCTAGTTATTTTCTAAACTTACTGAAATCTGCGGGTCTTTTTTCAAGAAACCCATTCATTCCCTCGGCAGACTCGTCTGTGTTATAAAACATAGCTAGACTGCCCATTGCAAGTTGTGAAATCCCTTGGATGTTCGCACTGTCGGCATTAAACGAGTATTTAAGCATTTTGAGCGCTGTTGGACTTTTAGCTAGAATCTTAGTAGCCCATTCCTCTGCTGCCGCTTGCAGCTGATCAGCAGGGACTATTTTATTGACAAGACCCATTTCTTTTGCTTCTTGAGCAGTATATTGCTCACACAAGTACCAAATTTCTCTTGCTTTCTTTTCCCCAACTACTCTTGCCAAGTAAGCGGAACCAAAACCAGCATCATAGCTGCCTACCTTTGGACCAGCTTGTCCAAATTTTGCTGTTTCCGAAGCAATCGTCAAATCACAAAGAACATGCAGGACATGTCCGCCACCAATTGCATAGCCATTCACTGCGGCAATAACTGGCTTTGGAATATTGCGAATCGTTTGGTGCAAGGTCTCAATTTCTAAGCCCATACCACCTCCTAATCCTCCGTTATAATCGTAGCCTCCTTCATCTCCTTTTTCCTTTTGATCGCCTCCTGTACAAAATGCTTTTTCGCCGGCACCTGTTAAAACGACAACACCAATGCGATTATCGTCCCAGGCATCGCGGAAAGCCCAAATTAATTCTTGAATCGTCCGTCCACTAAAAGCATTGTAAGCCTGTGGGCGGTTAATCGTAATCTTTGCCATACCATTCGTTTTTTCGTACAAAACATCTAATAATTCCATTTTTCATTCCTCCACTTTCGTGTTAATCTATTTTTTTGTTGATTTTTTTCTTCTTCCCAAACATTAAACCGTTAATGAATAAGAGCGGTATTCTTTTCCAATGATGTCCTTCTGTGAATGAAAAATTCTATAATATAATTCCTCCTTTCACTTATCTATATTTGCAAGTTCCGTGCCAACAAGTATCCTTGTAAACTAAGCAATATAATTACAGAATTATCGCAAAATTGATAATATTTTGCATAATTAAGAATCATTTATGCAAAAAGATAAAATCTAAATCCTTTTTACCAATACTTCCTTTTATAAAGCTGCAAATTCTGATACAAGAATGGGAATGTTCAATAAAAATAGGGCAGTCCAGAAAAATCGATCATACGATTTTCTGGACTGCCCCAAATAAGGAATGAATTATTTTAGATTGTACTTGGCGATTTTTCGATACAAGCTGGCAATATGTATTTTTAGTTTATGTGCTGCTAGTGATCGATCGCCGTTTGCTTCATGTAAAGCTCGTTGAATTGCGTTTATCTCCGCACTTCTCACTTCATCCTCTAAACTTTGCAGAGACGTGGTTACCTTAGTTGTTCGATTGTTCACCACCTGGCGTGAAAAATAGATATCATCCATTGCAAGAGTATCTCCATCTACAATATTCATTCCCCGCTCAATAAAGGCTCTTAATTCACGAACATTTCCTGGCCATTCATAGTTCAAAATCCATTCTTGAAGCTTGTAATCGATATATTTCACTTCAAGATCAAACCCCTCATTAAAGGAATCGATAAAATAATGAGCTAATGGTAGAAGATCCTCTTTCCTTTCCCTAAGTGAGGGAATCGTTAAATCGAAGACATATAGACGATAATATAAATCCTGCCTGAACTTCCCTTCCTCAACCATTTTTTCTACGTCACGATTCGTTGCTGCAATAATACGAATATCAATGTTTTTACTAACAGTTCCTCCGACACGTTCTACCTCTCTTTCCTGCAGGACACGGAGCAGCTTTCCTTGTGCTTCATAAGGGAGTTCTGATATTTCATCAAGGAAAAGGGTCCCATTCATGGCTAATTCAATTTTCCCAGGCTTTCCTTCCTTTTTTGCCCCACTAAATGCTCCCGGTTCATAGCCAAAAAGCTCAGACTCAAATAATTCTCCAGGGATAGCCGCACAATTCACTGCAATAAAAGGGTTATTTTTCCTTGTACTCATCCCGTGTATCGCTTGAGCGAATAATTCCTTTCCCGTCCCACTTTCCCCAGTCAGCAGCACGGTTGAATTACTGGTCGCAATTCGAGTGGCTAACTCCTTAGCCTCCTTCATTGCCGGGCTATTCCCGATAATTTCCTCAAAGCTGTATTTGTTTTGGTGAGGCTTTTTTTTGTTCATTTTCGCTATATCAATTGAGTGCATGAAGGATACCATTTCATAATGCTCGATATCTCCATCACGAACGACTACTCGATAAATCTCCTTTTGACCCTTTTTCGTCACTTTAATGATACAATTAATCCCGGAGATCACTCCGAAAAAGACTTTTTTACGTCTTCTGCCATACATTCCGTGAATGACATCATGTATGGAATCCCCTAAGCAATCAACCTTATTTATCGAAAAGTTTTCACAAAAATCTGGGCTAGCGTCAATCAGTCTTCCGCTTTCATCAACTTCAATATATCCCCAATCTTCTATTAAATGAACAGTCTTCTCCATGTAATCAGCCCCCCCGTAAAACAAAAATGACCACTTGTCCTTTAATAACCTCGGTTCCATTTTGATTGAAGCATATAACCTTTTGCGTAACCCAGTTTCTTTCCAGATTTATATCAATAGTCAACAATTCAGCGGTAATCGCATCTCCAATATGTACCGGATGATAATAGATCATTTCTTTTTGCACCAATACACAGGCACGTCCCCGAAGTTTATCGGAAATCACTTGGGTAATTAAACCCTCTACTAACAGTGCGGGAACAATTGGCCGAGAATAACGTTTCTTCCAACTACTTTCTTGATATATTTGATTAAAATCTTTTGCTAATTCTCGACATTGCTGAACATCAGCTTCAGTAAATACCCGCTGCAAACGTGCTGTTTGCCCGATAAAAAGCTCCGAGTTGGTTATACTCATCCTTGCTCCCTCCTTTATTATCCTAATTTTCTTAATCATTAGTATATATTGAATTATCCTACATTGAAAGAAATCGTTTCCATTTTAGTTAATAAGCCCTATACATTTCCTCTTTTATTATTAATGCAAGACTTTCATACTAGGTTACTATTAAAAAGAAACAAAGAAAGATCATACCAGAAAAGGTATGATCTTTTTTTGTTGTCTTCTCTTCTTTATTTTTGT
>JANWJM010000085.1 GCA_025449475.1 Thermoactinomycetaceae bacterium | reverse complement strand
TGTGATCGCTGCCCGTACCATTTCTTCAATCGAATGAGCTCCATCGCTATAAAGCGAATGTGTATGTAGATCCCCTTTCATCATTTCTTCTGTTACAAGGTTTGGCAACTGATCCTGCTTGGCTGCTTCAATTTCCCCACGATCTTCACGGATTTCGGGAACCATATAAGGCAATTGTAACTGCCGAAAAAAATCGGTCTCGGTCTCAAATGTAAGGATTTCACCCGTGGACATATCTTCGATCCCATACTCATTAACCTTATAACCGAGCTTTTTGCCAATTTGACGAATACGAATATTATGATCCGTTGAACCAGTGAAATGATGCAGCGCAGTGGCGAATTGTTCTTTTGTCACAAAACGTACATCGACGGGTAAGCGAACCTCGTCCAGTTGGGCAAGAAAATGAATTTTCCGCTCCCCTACCTGAAGCATTTCCTTTGTTTCAGGAAAATTCTTTATTCGGTCAATCACTAGGTGCGAATGGCGGGTTGCCACGACCAAATCGATATCTTTGATGGTTTCCTTTCTTCTCCGAAGACTTCCTGCGATCTCTGCTTTTTCGACAAGCGGTAATTCACGGATCCGTGCTACTAATCGTTCGGCGAGTACGAGAGCGTCCGGCCACAATCTTCGATCAGGTCGTTGCTCATAGGATTGGATCGCTTCGAGTATTTTTTGTTCTTTTTTCGGTCCAAATCCTTTTAATGCACGAATTTTCTGGTTAGCGATGGCTTGTTTTAATTCATCGATGTTTGTAATCTTTAATGCTTGATAAAGCGTGTGAATCGTTTTGGGACCGACACCTGTAAGTTGTAACAAATCAATTAATCCGGGAGGCAAGGCTTGTTTCCGTTCTTCTAATAATTGCGTGGTTCCCGTTTCAATGATCTCTTGAATCACTTGAGCCATCCCTTTTCCAATTCCATCGATCTCTTCCAACCGATCCGTCATCGGAACAAGGCTTTGTCTACTGTTTTCAATGGAGCGAGCCGCACGTCGGTAGGCTCGAATGCGATAAACATTTTCACCACTCAATTCCAACAAGTCCGCCAACTGATGAAGGATTTTTGCAATCTTTTTATTATTCATCGAATATCCATCCTTTGGTTCATGCTCATTACTATCTTTACATAATTTGTTTTTCATGGAAAGCGTTCGATGAGGAAAACAAAAAAGTTATGATGACTTCTGCATATGTTCAAGAAGAACTCGAAATAATAACTAGCAAATAACGAGCAAAGATTGAGCTTAAGGGATTGATAGTATGATGCATCGAAAAAAGTATTATTTTTGGATTGGTATGGTGGGTCTCATCTATCTATTGGCGATTCCTTTTGTGTTATATTTCTTTTCGAATGATTCTCAGCCATCTGTTTCAACAGAGACGAAAAAGATTTCCACTGTGAGCAAAGATCAACGCATGTATCGTCAAGACAATCGTATCTATCGTCAAGGCGATCGCGGGGGATATGTTTGGGAATTACAAAACCGGCTAAAATTCCTCGGATTTTACACAGGTCCCGTCAATGGTATCTTTACTGAGCGCACCACAAGAGCGGTACGTTTGTTTCAATATGAATTTGGCTTAGTGGTGGATGGGCTCGTAGGGGTAAAGACGAAAGAGAAGCTATGGCGAGCAACCAGACATTGGCAACCTAATGCGCAAGACCAACCCGTACGAGCCTCTCATGGTTTTAGCCAGCGGGATATTCAATTAATCGCGCAAGCGGTTCATGCTGAAGCAAGAGGGGAACCTTATATTGGTCAAGTCGCCGTTGCTGCCGTGATTCTTAATCGAGTCGAGAGTGATAAGTTTCCAAATACCCCTTCCGCCGTCATTTTTCAACCATTGGCTTTTACAGCTGTAGCCGACGGGCAAATCTGGTTAACACCGAACGAAGAAGCTAAAAGAGCGACACAAGATGCACTGAACGGCTGGGATCCTTCAGGAGGAGCGTTGTATTACTTCAATCCAGCTACTGCAACCTCGAAATGGATTTGGAGCCGTCCACAAATTAAACAAATTGGAAAACATATCTTCTGCAGATAAAAAAGCTGATCCGAGAAGGATCAGCTTTTTTATTCAGTAAAATGAGCATAGGTAGGGAAAAAGAGATCCACTGTTCCTGTCAATAAAGATGTTACAACCAATCCCAAGAGGTTCAATGAAACAAGATTGGTAATTGAAAACAGTGATAGCATTCCAGCAGTGACAATCACACCAATGACTGCTCGAGCAAATGGAGAAATTTCGCCCCATAAGATAGATTCGATGATCCATCCAACGAGAGCGATGATGATACCAATGACAAAAGCGGTTTGAAATTGATAGATGACAAAACCAGGGATAAAAACGGATGTAAGCATAAGACTAAATATAACTGTTGCTAAACGGATCAAGTGTCTCATCAGTTGTCCCTCTTTTCCAATCGATCATACGTTTATTTTTGTTTATTTCAACCGTTTCCATTCAAAAACGAAATTTATTTTTGTTGTTTGTACACTTTGAAGGTATAATAAAAGGGAATTTTTTTGTGTAGTGAGGGAAATGACGTGGAGAGATGGTCAATAGAAACATTAGATTTTCCCAAAATAAAAGAGAAGATTATGGAATATACGGCATCATATCTGGGAAGGCAACGAGTTGAGCAAATGATTCCCACAGATGACTTCGATGAGGTAGATGAACGTTTGGCCGAAACGCGGGAAGGGATGGATCTGATTCGCTTGAAAGGAGAGGTTCCGCTTCGAGGGATTTCACATATTCAGCCTTCCCTTCAGCGTGCGAAAGTGAATGGAGTGTTGTCTAGCGAGGAATTACTCAATCTTGCAAATACCATTCGCGCAGGTAGAGTGGTGAAAAATTGGGTGCGACAAATTGATGAAAGAAAAGCGCCGTTGTCAAGAGTGAGGAAGATCACGGAGCAAATTGTTGGCTTAAGGGAGTTAGAAGAACAGATTACTGCGTGTATTGACGATCAAGGACTTGTTGTTGATCATGCGAGCCGCGATTTAAAAAAGATAAGAGAGCAGATCGAAACGTTGCGAGATCGGATTCAGCGCACGCTTCAGCAAATGTTGCATCAACCTCACATCCAAAAGATGTTGCAAGAATCAATCGTTACACAGCGGCAGAATCGATATGTTTTGCCGGTCAAGCAGGAATATCGAAATGCTTTTAAAGGAATCATTCACGATCAATCTTCATCCGGTGCAACCTTGTTTATTGAACCGGAGTCGATCGTCTTTTTAAACAATCAAATGCAAGAAAAAGAGTTAGAAGAACAGAGAGAAATTGAAAAGATTCTAAAACAGTTGACACAAGAGGTTCGTCAGCAGATCGATGCATTAACCATCAATATCGAGGCACTGGCTCACCTTGATTTGATTGTTGCCAAAGCCCGTTTTGCTTCACAGTTTCGTGCAACCTGCCCAATTCTTTCGCCCGAACCTAAGCTGCAGTTAAAAAAAGCGAGGCATCCTCTTCTTTCGCAAGAAAAGGTGGTTCCTATTGATGTGACAATGGATCCATCTCAGCAGGGAATTATTATTACAGGACCTAATACTGGTGGAAAAACTGTCACATTAAAGACCGTCGGCCTGTTGGCGTTAATGACACAATCCGGTTTTCCAATACCGGTAGAAGAAGAGAGCATTATGCCTGTATTTAGTGGGGTTTTTGCGGATATTGGGGATGAACAAAGTATCGAACAGAGTTTGAGTACATTTTCTGGTCATATGAAAAATACGATCCATATTTTACAGCAGATTGACCATCGGAGTCTGGTATTGTTTGATGAAATTGGTGCTGGAACCGACCCGACGGAAGGATCGGCGCTAGCGATTGCGATTTTGGAGTATGTACTTAAGGTCGGGTCGTATGTGATAGCTACTACTCATTATAGTGAGCTAAAACTATTTGCACATTCTCATCACAAAACAGTCAATGCGAGTATGGAATTTGATGTTGCCACGTTAAAACCCACGTACCGTTTGTTAATGGGTGTTCCTGGACAAAGTCATGCATTCGCTATTGCGGATCGCTTGGGTTTGACCAAAGAGATTACCCAGCGAGCCAGAGAAGGTATCTCCAAGGAATCGCAGGTTTTGGAAGAGATGATTGCTTCTTTAAGGGAAGAGCAGAAGAAAGCGTCCCTGATTCGACAAGAAGCTGAGCAGTACCATATGGAGGCAGAGAATTTATATCAAGAAATTCGCGCAAAAATCCAATTGTGGGAAGAGGAAAAACAACAGATCAAGCAAAAAGCCAGAAATGAAGCGAAACAAATTGTTGTCCAGACACAAAAGGAAGCGGAAGAGATTCTCAAAGAAATGCGATCATGGGCCAAACAAAAAAATGCCTTGGTGAAAGAACATCAATGGACAGAGGCGAAAAAGCGTCTGTCACACCTCATGGTGGAAGAAGAGAATCACGATCAAGAGTTTGATGGCTCATCGGATCAAGAGTTACAGATCCATGATGAAGTATACGTTCTTCCCTATCAACAGAAAGGAACCGTGATTGAACGGATTGATGATAGGCATTTACTGGTCCAAGTTGGTCCATTAAAGATGAAAGTGAAACAAGGACAGTTGAAAAAAAAGGAATCTAGCCAGCCCGTTCAGACGCAACCAATGATCCAACACAAGACAAATACAGATGTCCGACCCGAACTCGATATACGAGGAAAAATGGTTGAAGAAGCGCTTCCTGAAATCGACAAATATCTCGATCGTGCACTCCTCTCGGGATATTCGCAGGTCTTTCTGATTCATGGGAAAGGGACAGGGGCTTTGCGAACGGGAATTCATAAGTTTTTACGTAAACATCGTTTCATCCAATCGTTTCGATTGGGTTCTCATGGAGAAGGTGGATCAGGTGTCACGGTTGTCCAATTAAACGATGGAAATGGGGATGCGTTTTGAAACATTTACCCAAAATACTCGGTATTCTGTCTTTCCTTTTCTTATTGGTTGGAATCATTTGGTTTTGTCGTCATGCAATCTGATTTATTTACGAGGTCGAAAATGGATTTGAATGGGCGTGTCGGAAGGAGATGTATGGGTGGTTGGAACAAGTCTGATGGATGATGAATTGGTTGGAGCGTTTTCTGAAGGTGGATCATGAAAGAAATGACTCATGTATAGCCACTCGGGCTGAATCATTCCCATGCTGAGGGAAAGAAAAGATAGAAATCTTGGTGAATTTATTTTTTTGGATGGTTGATCCAATCTGTCCATAAGGAATCCCTCCTTTTGTATTAACCAATATATGAACGAAAAGAAATAAATAGCAATTTTTTTTCTAAACAGATACCAAATTTATTTCTGTTGTGTTACATTATAACTATGATTTGTAACATTAGTGTAATATTTATGGCTGGATAGATAAGGAGTAATGATAAAGTGATTACAAAAAGTAAAGTGAAAAGTAGCTTATTGGATAGAATCAAACAAAAAAACGCAGTGATTGGTGTAATTGGTTTGGGTTATGTTGGATTGCCATTAGCTGTGGAAAAGGCCAAGAGTGGTTATCGGGTCATTGGATTTGATATTCAACAAAAACGAGTGGATTGGGTCAATCAAGGAATCAATTATATTGGGGATGTTGTCGATTCCGATTTGAAGGAGTTGACCGAGAAGGGGAGCATCCAAGCAACAACTGATTATTCATTCATTCGGGATGTGGATGCAGTCGCGATCTGTGTTCCGACTCCTTTGGACAAATATCAACAACCGAATACCAGATATGTGGAAGAGTCAACAAGAAGTATCGCTAGATATTTGCATCCAGATATGTTAGTGGTTTTGGAAAGTACTACTTATCCCGGTACGACAGAAGAGATTGTGAAACCTATATTAGAACAAACGGGACTAAAAGTCGGTAAAGATTTTTATCTTGCGTATTCTCCGGAGCGAGTAGATCCAGGTAATAAAAAGTATAATACCAAAAATACACCGAAGGTGGTTGGTGGCGTTACCCCGAAATGCACAGAGATTGCCGCTGCCTTATATCGCTCCGTTTTAGAGGGAGAAGTCCATGAAGTCTCAAGTCCGGCTGTTGCCGAGATGGAGAAGATTTTGGAAAATACATTTCGGAATATTAATATTGGTTTAGCGAACGAAATGGCGATTCTTTGCCATAAAATGGGGATCGATGTGTGGGAAGTGATCGAAGCTGCCAAAACAAAACCTTATGGCTTTATGGCGTTTTACCCAGGTCCGGGCTTGGGAGGTCATTGTATTCCGATTGATCCTTTTTACCTCACATGGAAAGCACGTGAATTTAATTATCACACCAGATTGATTGAAATATCTGGCGAAATCAATCATGAAATGCCCAATTTTGTAGTTGATCGAACGATGAAAATCTTAAATCACTTTGGAAAAGCACTGAACGGTTCACATGTCCTGATTTTGGGGGCAGCCTATAAAAAAGATATTGATGATGTTCGTGAATCGCCTGTTTTACCTATTTTTAAGATTCTGCAGCAAAACAGGGCAAAGATTTCTGTGGTTGATCCGCATGTTAGCTCCTTTAGATTTGAAGATCAAATCATTGAAACGGTAGAATTGACACCCGAGCTCTTGAGAGAATCAGATATCGCCTTGATTCTGACCGATCATTCTGCTTTTGATTATCAGATGATTGCAGATTCGGCGACAGCCATTTTTGATACGCGTAACGCGATGAAAGATGTGACTGGGATCAAAGCGTATTATGAAAAATTATAATGGTCAGCACCTCCCATGTTCAAAGGCACGGGGGGTGCTTTTTTTATAGGAATCAGTTCATGATAATGCATTTATGCATACTCACTCCAGCGCAACCATTTAGGCAGATGATTTTTTAACATCCCCCCGGCACTCTTTCCCCAACTGAGCGGGAAGGAATCAACGGCTACGATCCCCCAACCTTTCTTTTGATCCGTAGACAATGTCTGGCCCTGCAAAAAGCGATAAAGATCAGGATCATCTACGGAGAAGTTGATCATTCGTTGGACCGATGAGCGATTTTGGACCATGGCGAGTGCATAAGAAGGAATAAAGCGAT
>JANWJM010000084.1 GCA_025449475.1 Thermoactinomycetaceae bacterium | reverse complement strand
ATTCTCTTGGCAAATTTCTTCTACTAACTGCCTGAATCGCTCTTCCACTCTGTTCACTAACACTTTTCTTCGATAACGTGGGCAGAAAACAAAATGATAGTTAATGAAAGATACAGTTGTTTTTGTTCTTCGATATTCTTGTTCCATATTGTTAATTATATCAGTTTAATGGTCATACTGAAACGATTAAAGATAAAAAATTGTTGCAATACATGGTTACTTTGGAATTGCAGCGCGAGCCAATTCATCACATCGGTTGTTCCATTTTACATCGCTATGTCCCTTGACTTTGATAAACTCGACGCGATGCTTGCGTACAAGCGAGAGTAACTTTTTCCACAAATCAGGATTCTTTTTAAATCCTTTCTCCTCCCATTTTTGATACCATTTCTGTTGAAAACAATTGACGATATAAGCACTATCTGAAAAGACTTTTACATAACAAGGCTCTTTTAAAGCTTCTAACGCTTCAATCACTGCTCGCAATTCCATCCGATTGTTTGTGGTGTTTTTTTCACCCCCAAAAATCTCTTTATGATGCTCCCCATAGATCAACACTGCCGCCCAACCTCCCGGACCGGGGTTGTGTGAACAGGCTCCATCTGTATAAATGACGACTTCCTTCATATCCATAACCTCATTTCTTGATCAAAACGCTTTGCCGATAATCATTTTTTAATGATCTTATCATATCATTGGACACGTTGTACGACCTGCATATGATATGTATTTTGTTCATCTATTTTGAAAATTTAATCGAAAAATCAGGACATCTCAATGCCCTGATAATCTAATATCGTTGTACAGTTTGTGCTACACGATCGGTGACCTCTTCTGGTGTTAACCCTGCAGCGTTGATGACCGGACAATTTTGGACCTTATCTTCGATCCCCATCAAGTCTTTCTCTAATCCCGAAATCACCATCGCATCATATTCTTTGGGGTTGGATTCAACCATTTCTGCCGGTTTTAAGGTATCTACTTGATATCCTTGTTCTTGCAATAATTCCTTGATGGGAGTCAAATTGGATTCCACTGCGATCCGTTCCATTCCTATTTCCTCCTTTGTTTGATTCAGATATGGTTATTCTGTTTCATTCGTGCTACATCTATACAATGATCCTGATCGGAGGAAAAATCATCGTGGACGGGATTTTTATCTGGCTCCATCAGTGGTGGGGGCTTCCGATTTTTCTCCCCGCAATATCTTGGCAAACGATAGTAAGCATTCATCCCATACTTTCTGCTTGGTAGTGGGATGAAAGATCGATGATGCTTCACGCATTCTTCGTTGAATAATCTCTTTTCGTGCATGTTCATAAGCCTCTTCAAACAGCATTTGTTCTTCAGCAGAAACTTCTCTTTCCAGGGTTGCTTTTCGCATCTCCAGTTCAGCTAAATCTTGAGCCAATTTTAATTGAATACGGCGATAACGTGTTTTTACATCGACTTCTTTTTCAAGGGATTGGGCCAACCTATCGCGGGTTTCTTCAAATTGTTGGTACAAATCTTTTCCCATTTGTGATGTTGATCTTTTCACCCGATCAAAACGATCCCTTACAAATTGTGTAGTCGTTTCTTGGGAAGGATTGGGGTGAATCCGATCTCCTATCAACTTGTGAACCAAGGAAAAGAATGAATCAACAACTTTAGACCGAAATGACATGCTTCACCCTCCTATTTTTTTCGAGATGATCGTTCCAAAACCTTTCCATCAGAGCGAGTACAAACCTACGAACCATTCTCTTTTAATAGAGAAGCCTCTTTCTCTCTACTATACTATACTTGAGGGAGATTGTTATGACTTTTGAAAAAAAACTGATCGACAGAAATCTCCACAAAAAATCCCGCTCGATCAGCGGGAAATGAACATACATGTTTGATACTATTTTCGTAAAAACAATTGCGTCCAGTATGTACCATATGAGCCACCTTCTTGATAGCCTACGCCAATATGCGTAAAATCTGGATTAAGGATATTTTTGCGATGCCCCTCACTATTCATCCAATCTCGAACAACTTGGCTTGGAGATCTTTGTCCAGCTGCGATATTTTCCCCCGCCATCGTAAAACGAATCTGCTCTTTCTTCAACATATCGAACGGCGATCCGTATGTAGGTGATTGATGAGAAAAATACCCATTGTCACGCATATCTGCCGATTTCTTTCTGGCTACTTGTGTTACATTGAGATCGATTTGTAAGGAAGAATATCCACGCTGTTGTCGCTCTTTGTTGACCAATTCGACTACTTCTTTTTCAAACGATGTGATGACAGTTGATTCTTCATGTTTCTCATTTTTCTTTTCTGCATTCTTGGATTCGCTGGTTTGTTTTTTCTCTTCAACAACCGATTTTTTATGGGATGGAACTGTTTTTGAGCTTTCTTTTGGTTTAGGATCGGGTTCGCTAACCTCTTCCTTTTCTGTGATTTCCAACTTTCGTGCTGTTGCAGGCTCCTCTTCAGGTTGTTGTTCCTCTTCTTCTTCCTGTTCTTCTTCTGCAGTTGCTTTCGGGATCACTTTCTCTTCCTCTGGAATCGATACAGATTCTTGAGGGGTTTCAACTGTCAATCCTTGACACGCCGTCAACGATGTCAACAACAAGAGATGAAGCAGCCATTTAGCCATTCTTCCACTCCTAACTTTGAGTATAGGATAGTTCTATTTTAATCCAATAAATGATACAAACAAGGGATTTAGATAAAAAAAACGCCAAAATGCGCTTTTTCAGTAGAAGATGGCAAATGACAAGTAAGAACCACTAGGAACTACTTTTTAAACTTTCGAATAATTTATTCACCTTCATCAATCTTCTTACCATCCCGATTGCACGATTTCGTCCCACTGCTTCAGGGTGAAAACCATCAAATCCAACATAATGGCAGAACTTCCAGATATTCTTTCTTCTCTTTTTCGCCTTTTCTTGTAAATCATATAACCGCTTGATCTTCTTTTTATCTTTATTTTTGGTATGATAAACACGGGCGTAACCGCTTTCAACCAAGTTCTCTTGAATCAATTTTCCATCACAATAGACATAAGCCAACAATCGTCCATGATGATCCCAGATCTCCTGATCACGACTGATGCGAATTTCTTCACTATTGATAAGTATTCGTTTCGTAAACGCTTGTGCGGCGCGAGCAAAAGGTTGACTTCCCTTAACCGGATGATACAATTCAGGCGTATCCACTAATAAAAAACGTACATTTACTTGTGATCCATCCATCAATTCCACGCGGATGGTCTCACCGTCGTAAAAGCGTAATACTCTTCGGACTTTAACTTTCTTATGAGATATAAAATCTTTCAATGACTTTCTCCGCCTACGATAAGGGTGTCGAATCATACATCAATTCCTCTCCAATGATGATGTGTCAATGCGCAACCGTCCAGCGATCTATGATTCTTTTTCCCTTGTTCGCTAGTTGTTTAAACGTATTTACACAAAAGAACGACTATTCCAAATCATGGGCCTCCCCCTTTGTAAACAGCGTGAAAAAATCGGAATGAACCGTCAAATGGATTCGTTCTGCTCCTTTTTCAAATACATGCATCGATCCCATCTGCTCCTCCTTTTTCTCTTTCCATCCCCATCTTTGTATCTCTGCAAAATACTGTTCCCGTTTTTTTACATCCATCAAGCCTCGAAATGCATATCGAAAATACGTAATTTTCGGGTTATTTGAGCGATGGTTGGTCTTTATCGCCTGTTTGGGGATCGGAAAATCAGAATGAATCGAAGAAGGAGAATATGCCTGATCATTTCTCTGCTGGAGCTCTTCTTGTTCCGTGTTGACCAAATCGGAACCTTGTTGGAACCCTTGGTGATCTGAACTACATCCAGTGATCATCACCACTGGCGCAATCATCAATAGAAAAAGAACATTTTTCATCACACACACCTACTTCTCATCGTTTCCATGTGATCATGATTCTTCAATGACCAACTGATCCGCAGTCAATTGAGCGGGATAAATCATAATCCGAGGACCATCTTGCCAGACATGAACCTTTAAACCCGTTTGTATATCCTCTTGTGTGATCTTCTCATAACCATTTTGAACCTTTCGAAAAATCTTTGTCTCGTTCGTGATATTCACGTATCCAATTACTTCCGTACGTCCATTCTCCTGATCTTCGACCACGGTTAATTGATCACTCTTGATATCGGCAATACGACCTGTCAAAAGCGGAGGTTGCTCCGAAATTGGTAACTCTTTAATGTTGGACTGATCGGCACTTGAGACCAGCCGCAAAGATGCGAGTTTTTCGACCGGATCGATCCATCCGATGAATATCACAAAGAGAATCAAAAGAGAGCAACCTCCAACTAACCATTTACTTTCCATGACAGCACCACCTAAAATTCAATCATCGCTTTTTCGCGATATCCAAAAAGAGAATCAAAATTGCGAAAGGATTCAATATGATTATATCACGTTTTCTTTAAAATCACCATTATTAACTTCCCAAAATCCTCCATCGAAAAATAGCCCGCCTCTGAAGGGATGCAACTGCGAATATGATAGCCAAGTGAAATCAAAACAAAGAGATCCGCCATTTTTTTATCATCCACCACGGTGGAAAAGTGTCCCTTATGCTGACCTGAGTGAATCCAGTCTATTGTCGTTTTCACCAACTGACGGTAATAGCTGCGAATGGTTTGTCTCACCAACAAATTATCTGTTTTACTTAGTAAATAAAACAAAATGTGACTGTTGATCGGATCCTGATTGCATTGATAAAAATGATCCAACAGAATATCAATCCACTCTCGTTCCTTTCCCAGCCCTTTTTCCAAGCGTTGCAAGAATTGAGTGCGCGTCTTTTCTAATTGTGTTTGCAAGACCATTGTAAACAGCTCATCTTTGCTTTCCACATAATGATAGATCCCTCCTTTGGAAATGCCTGATTGTTGGATGATGTCTTTCATGGTCAACTTGCTGCACCCTTTTTGCCTAATTAAATCTTCCGTGGTCGCTAATAACAAACGAAGTGTTGGATTGGTCTCTCTTTTATTCAGCAAAAGCAAATCTCCCTTCCACAAAATCGACCCTTGGTAGTTTTATTGTACGTGATAAAACGACCAAGGGTCTACATTGAATCCACTCTTTTGAATCTATGGAGATTACGTGATTTCCAAAAATCGTTCGCGAATTTCCGGTGTGGGAAGCATACAACTTTCTTGTCTGCCAAAAAAGCGGTAACGGTTTTTGGCAAACCATCGATACGCCCAATCTCGCAAAGGCTTAGGAATCACAATCAAGAGATATAGCCATTTCCACCAACCATGTAATTCTTTACATATATGAAGAACAGCTGTCGACTCGGTATAATATTTATTCCCCTTTAAGAGAACGATGGAGTCCAAGGAAACGGTTAGCTGATGTTCCTTCAACAACGAAGCCGCGATCTCCGACTGCAGCGAGGCAAAACGAAAAAACTGTTTGGGGTCACGCTCAATAACAAACCGAACCCAGCCATTACAAAAATTGCACACTCCATCAAACAGAACGGTTGCAGAACGGTGCGAGCGATCAGAACGTTTCATCTTATCGTTTCCTTCCATCTGAAAATTTATCTACAAATCGTCGAGCAATAAGTAAGGAATTTATGACGAAAAAACAACCTTATATCTTTTATTATAAGACGAAAGGTGCACAAAAGATATAAAAAATGGATGAATTATGCTATCTTTATATAAAAAGATATCGAGGGGAGGATTTCCATGGCGAAAAAGCGAATTGTTGTTATTTTAAGCCTTTGTCTTGCAGCTTTGCTTGCTGTCCATTTTGGTATAACCTTTCTTTATCTTACACCGGATAACCCGCTGCGCTCAAAACATTGGGACAAAATCTATGCCTACATATATCCCTATTTTTCTCAAAACTGGTATCTATTTGCGCCCAATCCGGTAAACCAACATCAAAACTTAGAGATTAAACTGAAATACATCACAAAAGATGGGAAGGAAACCGAAACCAATTGGATCGACCTAACGAAACCCATGTTACAAAAGCTCTATTCCAACCGCTTCTCTCCCAACCTGCGAATCTATGAATTTCAATCTTCTGCCATGCATACATACGTTTACGATGAGGATGAACAAAAAGAGGCTGAGAAAAACCTGCGTCTCTATGTGGATTACTATTTAAAAACACATCCCAAGCCAGAAGGGAAAATTATCTCTTATCGAATGCGCGTTGTGACAAACAAATTTCCGCGCTTTAATGAACGGCATCTCCCTGACTCAAAAGGGAAGAAATATTACGATTATAGCGATTGGTTTCCCTATTCCTAATAAAAAAATCAAACAGGGGGTGCTTTCGAAATGATGGATAAATGGGTCAAAATGATTACCAAAGAACACGCTTTAATCGGTTTAAGTCTTACTCGGATTTTTTTTGGAATCGCTCTGCTCTATGAATTGGTGATCAATCTCCCGTCTCGTCACCTTTTATGGGGACCCCAAGGACTTGCTCCATATACAGATTATCAAGCATACGCTCGTGAAAATCAGTTTTACACACTCTTCGATCTTAGCTCGTCCTTTCTCCTCGTGGATTTGATTTTTTTGGGAGGGATTGTAGTCGCTATCTGTTATATTATCGGTTATCGCACACGGCTGATGGGGATCCTTATGGCGATCATCGTATTTTCACTCTATTTTCGTAATCTCGAGATTACACATGGGGGAGACAACATTCTCCGAATTCTCCTCATCTATTTAATCTTTGCCCGTGTTGGAGCTCATTTCTCCATCGATGCTTATCGGAAAAGACGTGCTAAAGAGAAACCGAGTAAAACCCTCTTTGCCTTTTTTCAAGAGAATCCAACCTGGGTTGCCATCAAAGCTGTTTTGCATAACTTTGCTTGGTTTGCATGTATTCTCCAAGTCGCTTTTTTATACTTTGCATCCGGTAGTTATAAAATAATGGGTGAAATGTGGCAATCCGGTACTGCCCTTTATTACGCAAGCAGAGTTCAAGACTTTTACACACCCTATCTCACGGAATTATTGTGGATGTTTGAGCCCTTGATTGTGATTATGACTTATGCAACCGTGATTTTCCAAGTATCCTTCCCTTTTCTATTACTCAATCGCTATACAAAATATTTCGCTATCTTCTCAGCATGCTCACTACATTTTGGCATCGCCGTCTTTATGGGACTCGCCGATTTTTCATGGATTATGATCGGCTGTGAGTTGATGCTACTACTTGATGATGAATATCGAAAGATTCACCAATGGCTCTTGAAGTGGATCAAACGTCCAAAATTTGCGCAAAAGCAAGAAGCAGCATGATGAGCAGTTTGAAGAAAGGAGAGAGAACGGCGCTTACTTCAGCAACCTGGACTTAGCAAATGCTTCGCGCCCATCGCGATGAACATCGTACTGATTTGTTCTATGGGGATATCGACCAGAATATTAGTAGAAAGAATCCAACAAGCAGCCAAAAACGAGAAGTTGCCACTCGTAATTCATGCGGTTTCAGAAGTAGACTTCCATCTTTATCTTGAACAAACAGACGTTATCTTGATCGGTCCACATCTCAGCTATTTAATAGCGGATATCCAACCCAAAGTGAAGCGTTTGGGCATTCCAGTCGATATCATCTCCGCGGAAAATTATGGTCGGATGGATGGAAAAAAAGTATTACAGCAAGCGAAAAAGTTGTTCGAAAAAAGGAAGAGGAATGATTAGATATACCCATATTACATTTTATTAGTAAATAAAATACTTTAAAAAATTTCATTTAGTTATTGACATGGTTCCAAAATATGATTTATGATCAACTACATAAAGGGGAGTAGCTACCACAATAAAGTCGTCAATTCAGGGAGACCCCCTCGGCTTTATTGGCAACAAATGTTGTAAGCGAGACCTTTACCTATTTCAAATGGGTAAAGGTTTTTTTATTTTTTATCATAAATGGAGGTTACTTAATATGGAATTATTCTCACCTCATTTCTGGGAAGTCTTGATTTCGATTATCATTATTGATCTTGTTTTGGCGGGTGATAATGCCATCGTAATCGGATTGGCTGCAAGAAATTTACCTGTGCATCAACAAAAAAAGGTGATCTTTTGGGGGATGTTTGGCGCAATTACTATTCGCTCATTACTAACGATTGTGGTAGTAAAGCTCTTGGAAATTCCTGGACTTCTCTTGGCTGGTGGAGTACTACTAATTTGGATTGCATATAAATTAATCGTCGGAGAAAAGGATCAACGAGATGTAAAATCAGGATCGAACGTTTTTTCAGCCATCCGAACGATTATTATTGCCGATATAGCGATGGGCTTAGATAATGTATTGGCGGTTGCAGGTGCTGCACATGGAAACTTCTTTTTGGTGATATTGGGTCTTCTGATCAGTATCCCCATTATTATCTGGGGGAGTACACTGATTATCAAATGGGTGGATCGTTTTCCAATTATCATCTACATTGGTGCAGGTGTCCTTGCTTGGACCGCTGCAAAAATGATTATGGATGAGATCTTTCTCAAACAATTCTTTGAAAATCAACCAATTATTAAATGGGCACTAACAATTGTGATTATAATTGGTGTATTATTAGTGGGAAGAATAAAAAGAGGGAATCAAAACAATTCTCTAAAAAAAGCATAACTTATATTCTTCTGTAAAATATATTGAGGAGGATCTAGGTTGTAATGGAAAGTTGGATCACACAATTTATCGAAGACTTTGGCTATATCGGCGTTTTCTTGATGATTGCACTTGAAAATATCTTTCCCCCTATTCCTTCCGAAATT
>JANWJM010000083.1 GCA_025449475.1 Thermoactinomycetaceae bacterium | reverse complement strand
TGCTTTTTGATTTCCTGTACGAGTTGCACCATCGCTTGTTTAATAATATCCGCTGCAGTTCCTTGAATTGGTGTATTCATTGCCGTTCGCTCAGCAAAACTGCGACGATTAAAATTCCGCGAGTGGATCTCAGGCAAATAACGCCTCCGACCCAACATCGTGGTAACATATCCGTTTTCCCGAGCCTGCTGAATTAACGAATCCAGATATTCTTTTACTTTGGGGTAAGTTGAGAAATACCGATCAATAATCCCTTTTGCTTCTTTGCGCGGAATCTGTAAATTTTGCGATAGCCCGAAATCACTAATTCCATAAATAATCCCAAAATTGACCGCTTTCGCCTGTCTACGCATATGCGGGGTGACATCGTCTTCTTCCACCTCAAAGAGACGGACAGCGGTTTGTGTATGTATATCTCGCCCTTCACGGAAAGCTTGTTTCAACTCCTCATCGCCCGATAGATGGGCAAGGACTCTTAATTCGACTTGTGAATAATCGGCCGCCATCAAATATTGATATTCGGAGGAAGGAACAAAAATGCGGCGAATCCGACGTCCCTCCTCTAACCGAATGGGAATATTTTGCAAGTTGGGATTTGTACTACTTAGTCTCCCGGTAGCAGTAATGGTTTGTTGGAATTGCGTATGAATCTTTCCATCGGGATGAATCTCTTTTTTCAATCCCTCAATATATGTGGAAAAAAGTTTGCCCACTTGCCGATAGTGTAAAATTTTTTCGACAATCTCATGTTGAGGAGCCAACTTTTCCAACACATCCGCACTCGTGGAATAACCAGTTTTTGTCTTTTTGATCACTGGTAAATGTAAGCGATCAAACAATACTTCTCCTAATTGTTTGGGAGAATTGATATTAAATTCGTACCCCGCGATTTGATGAATCTCTTCTTCCAATTGATCCATTCTCTGCTTTAATTCATCGCCTAGTTCCAACAAACATTGTTGATCGACTTGGATTCCATTTAACTCCATTTCTGCAAGCACTTCTGCCAAAGGGAATTCTAATTGTTCATACAACGAGATTAATTCCTCATACGTCGCTAATTGATCCTTAATCCGGGGAAATAGATAAAAAATAGCCGCTGTTTTTCTGGCGAGATGCTCGGCCAATCTTTCACCTTGCAAAAATTGACGCTTTGCCCCTTTCCCATATACGGATTCATCTGAAGGCAAATCGAAATCCGGCAGATAGCGATTGACCAAATCGCTTAATGCGCGCTTAGATTCGGTTGGATCTAATAAATAATCCGCAAGATGAAGATCAAAATCGAGCCCTTGAATCGAAAGGGATGCACGTTGAAGAAGGATTTTGGTCTTCTTGCAGTCATACACCACTTTTCTGCGGTCAGAAGCTGTTAACCACTCTTGAAACGAAGTCCATGTCGAAGCGACTTCGTATGGAATATAGAGCTGCGTGTTTCCGTCTGAACAAGCAAAGCCTATGATTTTACCATGATGTGGATTTTCATGATCTGTTTCCACATGAAAAGAGAGTAATTCTTGCTTAAAAAACCCTTCAAAACGATCAAGTCGCTCGATCGTCACCATCTCAAAATCGATGGCTGTCAATGTTGAGGAAGGCTGTTCATCTTCGCTGGTTGGAATGCGTTCTAACAAGGAATGGAACTCTAACTCCTGAAACAGTTCCACTACTTTCTCCTTCTTAGGTATTCCGCTGTACATACAATCTTCAATCGAAAAATCAAGGGGTAGATCACACTTAATCGTCGCCAACTCTTTACTCAAGAGTGCTTGTTCTTTGTGCGCTCTTATTTTCTCTTTTAATTTCTTTCCTGGTAGTTTATCAATATGCGCCAATACCTCTTCAACAGTAGGATATTGTTTGAGCAGTTTAATGGCTGTCTTTTCACCGACACCTGGGATTCCCGGAATATGATCCGATGGATCTCCCATTAATCCCTTGAGGTCAGTGATTTGCTCCGGTGTCAAGCCGTATCGATCCAAGACCGCCTGCTGATCATAACGATCCGCTTCCGTAATCCCCTTTCGAGGAAGGAGCACAACAATACGGTCGGACACCAATTGCAATAAATCTTTATCCCCGGAAATGATCACTGTCTCAATATTTTCCTTTTCCGCTTGTCGGGCACATGTTCCAATGATGTCATCGGCTTCGATGTTCCACTGTTCTTCATGACGAATTCCAAATGCATCCAAACACTCATGAATCAAAGGGATTTGTTCTGAAAGTTCATGAGGAGTTTTCTCACGAGTGCCTTTATATTCTGGATACAGATCATGACGAAACGTGGATTTCCCTGCATCAAATGCCACCAAAAGATGAGTGGGTTGTTCTTCCTCTAAAATTTTCATTAACATCATGGCAAAACCATAGACGGCGTTTGTATAGATCCCCTTTGAGTTGTTGAGCAGGGGCAACGCGTAAAATGCTCGAAAAGCAATGCTATTCCCGTCAATGAGAACAAATTTTTTTTTACTCACCCGATAACCGCACCTCTTTAATTTTCATCATCTTCCAGTGTAATCGAAAAAAAGGGTGAGTTCAAACGAAAACCTCCTGAAAGGAAGCACAGCTTCAGAAAACCTAACCACTTCCTGTCCACTTAAGTCCATTAATCTTTATGTTCTGCAAAAAACGAATCTTCTTCGTCCTCATCATCTTCCAGCGTCTCTTCAAGTTGGTCCCCGATCTTCTCCACTCCTTCTTCGATTTCCTCGCTCACAATCCACCCAATCGCGACTGCACCAATGGCACCAGGCAGCTGATAATAGTTTTTCTGTAGATGCTTCTTCTCACCCACAAAGCGTGAAGAATGTTGAATCGTCTCTCGAATAAACTCTCGCAAGTAACGAACCAGTTCCTCCATATGATCGATGATGGAATTTTCAATCCAACACTCCCGACTGATCTCCTCTTCACCCAGAAATGAATGTAAGTCCAACTCTAACAACAACAGGATGCCATCCTCTTTTATAATGGCATTGAACTCAATCTCTTCCAGCTGGTGATGAAACAAAGAGGTGGGAGAAAATTCAAACTCCTGGAGATAACCATCAAACGAGCGGGAATCGGTTGTTTCAATAAACCCTAACTTTTTCCATGCATCAAAAATATTTTGCAAACGTTTCGGAGGTTGGATGTTGACAACATCACGATCCGAGTAATCTCTTCCATATTTAATATCAAGCCGAGTCACAACATGATAGGTGACCGCACTTGCGGAAAGAAGAAGGGATTTAGGAAGGCGAAGCCGCAATGGAAATGTTCTTTCCTCCTCAGGGTGAATCTTAAAAGACTCCGCCACTTCAAAACGACAAACCGATTTTGTATACATACTTCCATCATTTTTGACATTCACGTGAAGATGAACCACAATTTTGTTAATTGTTTGTTTGACCGCTCCTCCATGTACATGGATTTTTCCTGTCAATTCTTCTCCCAATGCAAACGATTCTTGTTCAAGCATCAAATCTACTTTTGCTGACCCCTTACCCAGCATCGCTAAAAGCTTTTTTAACATGTGTAATCTCCCTTGAATTCTTGATCTAAGATAAGTATAACGCGAAATGCTCTGGGAAAGCACGTCTTTACGTGGCTCCCAAAGCAATCGTCCAACTATTGTCATTTTATTCAAGCTTATTGATCGCATTACAAAAATGGTTAAGATGGTTCTTACCATCGCGATCACGGATAAGGGAATCGCCTTTGACCTAATTGAGATCCGTTCGACCACCTGTTTCGATAAAGTGGATGCTCTCCGCAATATTTGTTGCATGGTCAGCGATTCGTTCCAAAAAACGAATCGCCAATGATAGATGAATGACCATCTCCGCATGATTTGGATGATGGTTTAATTGTTGAATCAGTCGCTCCAAGGTTTGATGATATCGTCGATCCACCTGATCATCAAGTTTGGCGAGCGACTGAGCCAACAGAAGATCACTTTCTAAATAACTTTGAATCGCATCTCGAACCATTTGCTCTGAAATCTGTGCCATTTTCATGATCTCTGTCCACTCTTGATTGAGCTTGATCTCCTTCTGCTCGCATTCAATCGTCACATGAGCCACATTGACCGCTAGATCAGCCATTCTCTCCAAATCAGTAGCGATTTTCATCATGGCAATTAACTTTCTCAAATCTTTTGCGACAGGTTGTTGTGTAGCAATCAGTTGTACAACCAGTTCGTCGATCTGTCCTTCTAGCTGATCAATCCTTTCATCTTCTTCGATCACCCACTCAGCTAACTGAACATTCTGCATCACCAACGATTGCACAGCTTGATAGATGGCTTTCTCGACATATGAGCCCATTTCAACCAAGCGCCTCTTAGCTTCTCGTAGAGAGACATGCAGTTGTCGATCTACCATCTTTTCTCCTCCTTACCCAAAACGACCGGTAATATAATCCTCTGTCTCTTTCTTCTGTGGATTTGAAAACAACTGTTTGGTATTGTCAAACTCGACGAGATTCCCATTCAAAAAGAAAGCGGTTTGATCTGATACACGCCCTGCTTGTTGCATATTGTGAGTCACAATCACAATCGTATAATGCCTCTTTAGCTCTTGGAGCAGTTCTTCAATCTTTGACGTTGAAATCGGATCTAAGGCTGAAGTAGGTTCATCCATCAACAATACCTTCGGTTTGACTGCTAGTGTGCGAGCAATACAAAGGCGTTGTTGTTGTCCACCTGATAAACCTGTCGCACGATCTTTTAAGCGATCTTTGACCTCATCCCATAATGCCGCTTGCCGCAAACTTGTTTCAACGATTTCATCCAACTCACTTTTTTTGGTGATGCCATGTATGCGTGGACCATATGCAACATTTTCGTAAATACTTTTCGGGAAAGGATTGGGGGCTTGAAAGACCATTCCCACTTCTTTTCTTAGCATTTCAACATCAACGGTTTTATCATAAATGTCTTGATCATAAATCTTAATTTTCCCGGTTAAGGTAACATCGGGGATCAGATCGTTCATTCGATTTAATGTGCGTAAAAACGTCGACTTCCCACAACCTGAAGGACCGATTAAAGCTGTAACACTTTTTTCTTGTATCTCGAACGTAATATCGTTTAATGCCTGTTTTTCACCATAATAGAGACTACAGCTTTCAATCGATATTGCTACCTGTTGCAATTCAATCGCCCTCTCCACTCAATCTTGTTATGAACGTCGAAATTTATTTCTCAGGAAGATCGCCAAAGCATTCATCGATAACAAAACAAACAGCAAAACGATAATCCCAGCAGCTGCTAAATTGGCAAATTCCTCTTTCGGTTGCGATGTCCAGTTATAGATTTGAATCGGCATAACGGTAAACATATCCATCACAGAGCTGGGGGTAAAAGCCAAAAATGTCACTGCGCCAATCATGATTAACGGCGCGGTTTCTCCGATTGCTCGTGAAAGCGCAAGAATGGTTCCTGTTAAAATCCCTGGAAACGCATAAGGTAAGACGACCCGCCAAATAGTCTGTAAACGTGTAGCCCCCATTGCCATCGATGCCAGACGCAATGATTGAGGAACACTTGCAATAGCTTCTCGAGCAGCAACCACAATAATAGGGAGAATCAACAACGTCATGGTTAGTGCGCCAGCAAGGACACTTTTGCCCAAATTGATTTGGCGCACAAAGAGGGTTAGTCCCAAAATCCCGAATACAATGGATGGAACTCCTGCTAAATTGTTGATATTCAACTGGATCAATCGTTGAATTCGTCCACCCCATTTGCTATTTAAACGATATTCTTCCAAAAAGACGGCCGTCGCAACTCCAATGATAAAGGCGAGGGGCGCCGTAATCAAAATCATCCAGATTGATCCCCATATTCCCGCTTTTAATCCTGCTCTTTCTGGAATTCTTGAAGCAAACGAATCCAGAAAGTCAAGCGACAACCAAGGCAATCCTCTGCGAGCAATATCTATCAGTAACACCGCTAACACAACCACACCCATCCAGGTAGATAGCAGAAAAAGAAGATGTGCCAGCTTACTTTTCATCCGACGATACTTCACATTTGAGGAGGAAGAGGTTTTCGAATCCGTTGATAATACGGGTATGGTTTGTTCCTTGGTCGCACTTTCCGGCATTATTCATACTCCTCTCGAAAACGTCTTGAAATAAATTCTGCAAAGATATTCATAAGAAATGTCATGCAAAAGAGAGTGATCCCCACTGCATAGATGGACTTATAGGCAATACTCTCGTAGGAAATATCACCGGTGGCAGCCTGGACAATATATGCAGTCATCGTCTGAATCGATACAGTCGGATCAAACGATAAATGAGGAGTCGCTCCAGCCGCGATTGTAACGATCATGGTCTCACCAATGGCACGCGATAACGCGAGGACAAACGAGGCGATAATCCCTGAAATCGCCGCAGGTAAGACAACACGTAAAGCGACCTCTAGTCGCGTTGAACCAAGCCCATACGCGGCTTCACGGATCCGATTTGGCACTGACATCATCGCATCTTCACTGAGTGATGCGATCATAGGGATAATCATAATTCCAACCACAATTCCCGCACTCAATGCATTAAATGTTTCAAGTGAAGGGATAAAATTCTTAAGAGTTGGTGTGACTAAGGTCACTGCAAAAAATCCATAAACAATGGTTGGAATACCCGCCAAAACTTCAAGGATGGGTTTGATGATTCTGCGAATGCGATCATGGGCAAATTCACTTAAGTAGATCGCGCTTGTCAGTCCAATGGGAATGGCAATTGCTGCCGCAATCAGTGTGACCAAACAAGTTCCTATAATTAATGGTAAAATCCCAAACTTCTGCTGGTCACCACTAAACAAAGCCGTCCACTCCGTCTCTGTAAAAAAATGAAAGAGGGGGATTTCATTAAAAAAAGAAGTTGTCTCCACGAACAACGTGATTAAGATCGCTAAGGTCGTAAAAACAGAGATAAGCGCACAACAGGCCAAACCTACAACGACCCCTTTTTCCAAAACATTTCGCCACGATGGGGGTTTACGAAATTGCGCATTCATTTTCTTGCTCCTTTCTAGACGGGAAATGCGGCTCCTTATGGAGCCACATTTCGATCATGCTATTTTTTATTAATCGATATTTTTCAAAGATTCCTTATATTTTTCGTCGCTAAGTGGTACATAACCGACTTCTGGTATAATCGTTTGGGCATTTTCTAAATAAAACTTAACAAATTCTTTCACTTCCGGTTTTTTCAATGATTCATTACTTGGATAGATATAGATTGGACGTGATAAAGGTGCATAGGTTCCGTCTTCAATGGTTTGTTCATTGGGTTCAATTGGACCTTTTCCGGCATCAATCTTCAAAGCTTTTAATGTATCTTTGTTTTCTCTGTAATAGGCATATCCAAAATAACCTAAGCTGTATTTATCTCCTTGAACCCCTTTGACAAGTGCATTATCATCTTCACTAGCCGTATAATCCGTCCGGCTCTTTTTAGATTCACCAACGATTTCCTCCGTAAAATACTCAAACGTGCCGGATGATGTGCCAGGTCCATACAATTTAATCGGCTCTTTTGGCCACTCCGGACGAACATCGCTCCATAATTTCACCTTGCTATTCGGTTCCCAAATTTTCTTTAGCTCTTCCACAGTAATGTCAGTAACAAAATCATTCTCCTTGTTGACAACAACTGCGATCCCATCATATGCGATTGGAATCTCAATGGGCTGAATCTTATTTTTTGCAGCCTGTTCTTTCTCTTCATCTTTTATCGGCCGTGACGCATCGGCAATATCAATTTCTCCTACTGTCCATTTCTTAAATCCGCCACCGGTCCCTGATTCGCCAACAGTTACTTGAACGTTCGGAAATTCCTTCATAAATTCTTCTGCAATTGCTTGTGAAACTGGAAAGACGGTACTTGATCCATCCACTTTTACAGTACCGGAAAGATCTTTTCCTGCATGTTTTCCGCCATTTTCATCAGTTGAACCACTGGAACAACCAACAAGAACACTGAAAATGAGTGCCAATATACTACTAATAACAATTGATCTTTTTAGCATGCTCGATGAGTCCCCCTATCGATTCATTTCCTTACTATGAATCAATATAAGGGTTTCATATAATTTTTAAATGAAGTCAGCGTTAATTTTTTGTAAAGAAAAAACTAGGGAACTTCCCCTAGTTATTCGCCTTTGATATAAATGGGAAATGTTAATTGAAACTCTGAGCCTTTGCCAACTTCACTCTTAACCTCTATGCTCCCTTGATAAATCTCGATTAAGTGTTTTACAATGGCAAGTCCCAAACCCGTTCCTCCTGAATCGCGTGAACGATCTTTATCTACCCGATAGAAGCGTTCAAATATGCGCGATTGATCTTGAATGGGAATACCGATCCCGGTATCTTTTACAATTAGAATCCAGTTGTCTCCTTTACGATAGGCGATGACCTCGATTTCTCCGCCTTTATGTGTATAGGAAATGGCGTTGGAAAGCAGGTTAATTAAGATTTGCCGGAAACTATCTACATCCACTCGCACATGAAACGAATGGGCGATCGATACCGTTAATGTTTGTTTTTTGGCCTTCCACTGATCCTCCATCGTTTTGACGATATTTCGGACAAGTTCATCGACCGGTACTTCTTCCATTTGCAATTCCATTTTCTTCGATTCGATGCGAGAGAGATCAAGCAAGTCGGCGATTAATCGTTGTAGCCGTAAACTCTCTTCATGGATGATCTCCAAAAATTCGCGACTGGTTTTGACATCCTCCAATTCACCATCCAACAGGGTTTCTGCAAAACCGCGAATCGAAGTGATCGGAGTCTTTAGCTCATGTGAAACATTGGCCACAAAATCTTTTCTCATTTGTTCGAGGTTTCGAATGGCAGTTAAATCATAGAAAGCAACAACGACACTAATCCCTTTTTTTTCGATGATTGGACTCAAATGCACTTCATACGTCTTATCTGTTGGATCATGGATTTGAATCTCCTTTTTAAGCGCTTGCTCCATTTTTATACATAACAGAATCAGTGATCGTAAATCATAGGGATGTGTCAATTCATGAAACGTGATTCCTGTGAGCTCTTCATCGGATATACCAAATATTTGTTCAAATGATCGATTCGCAAATACAATTTTCCCCGATGAATCAATCATCGCTAGACCACTCTCTAAGGATTCCATCACACTTACCAATCTACGCTCACTTTGGCGAATGGTATTCATCTGCTTTTGTAAATTATGTGCCATGCGATTGATCGCTTGCCCCAATCGCGCCACTTCATCATTCCCTTGGTCTCTTACTCGTTGATGGAATCGATTTCTAGTAATATCCACCGCTATTTGTGTCATATCTTCCAACGGTTTCGCAACACTACTCGCAATTCGTGAACTTGCGAAAGCCGTCAATGCAAATGCAACAACCAGTCCACCCGATAAGGAGATCCAAACCCGAATTAATGTATTATTTACATCCTTTAAATTTAACGATAAACGGATCGCTCCCTGTACCTGATCGTTTTGGATAAGAGGGAAGGCAGCATGGATAAAGTCTCCCCTTCGCTCAGTATAACTTCTCACTTTGTTACTGGTTAACGCCTGTTGGATCTCTCCATACTGCCTTTGGTTCTCGCTCGAGATAACGGATTGTCTGGAATCACTCACTAAATTCCCATTGGCATCCACGAATGAGACACGGACATCCAAGGTATCATCATAAATTTCTGTTTGTTGCTGTAGATATTCCGGATCTTTCATTGATTGCTTCCAATCGATCGTCTTTGCAATCATCTCTCCTTCTTTGGACAATCGGATCATCAATGACTCAATATAAGAATCCCTCAACAAAAGAGCAACAAAAGCACCCGTTATAATCACGGAACAACCAATCAGACTTAAAAACATCAGATTGATCTTTGCTTTTAAGGTCTTCATTTATAACCGGGCCCCTCAAACTTATAACCGATCCCACGAATCGTTTTAATATAGACTGGGTTTCGAGAGTCAACTTCGATCTTATCCCTCAAATGACTCACATGAACATCGACGATACGCGAATCACCGACATAATCATAATTCCAAACCGTATTCAACAATTGATCTCGAGATAAAACCTTTCCTCGATGGTTGGCCATAAACACTAGCAATTCAAACTCTTTAGGGGTAAGATCTAATTTTTCCTGTTTGAACATCACTTCATATCCTTCGAGATCAATCGATAGATCGCCGACTTGAATCTGTTTTTCTTTCTTGCTTACTTGCTGTGTTTCTTGTATCGCCTCAACTCGCCGAAGAATCGCTTTAATTCTTGCCGTTAATTCTCTTGGGCTAAAAGGCTTGGTCAAATAATCATCGGCTCCCAATTCCAGACCTAGTACTTTATCAAATTCATCGGCTTTCGCTGTGAGAATCAAAATAGGGATATGTTTCTTTTCCTGTCTTAACTTACGACAGACTTCTAACCCATCCATTTTTGGTAACATCAGATCAAGAACGACCAGATCATGTACGGATTGTTGTACTTTATCTAATGCCATCTGACCATCCGTTGCTACATCTACTTGAAATCCAGCTTTCTCGAGATTAAATTTAACTAATTTGATAATGGATTGCTCATCTTCAACAATTAATATTTTCTTGGTCATGCATTTAATCCCTCGCCTTAATCTAGGATTTAACTTCTTTACTCCAAGGATATCATAGTGAAACGATTGAAATAAGCAACAATAAGCAGTCATGCGATAGAAATCATCTCAGAAAAACTCATTTTATAACAATCAAATCCCACAAAAAAGAGGGGGTATCATCCCCTCTTCTTATTCTGCTTATTTCCATTGGATTCTTTGATAATACTGTATTCTGTTTTTGCATCAACCATTGTTAAAGCTGAACTACGCATTTTCCTCAATGGATCATCGATGCCTTATTTCGATCGATAAAAAACTAGAGGTGATAAAACCTCTAGTCTCCTAGCTTTAGGTTGGTAAAACTTTCATTACATTCATTACCGATTCCACCGATCGATCCAAAGCCTGTTTTTCTTCGTTTGTCAATTCCAATTCAATCACTTTTTCGATACCATTTCCACCCAAGATAACTGGTACTCCCAAATATAAATTCGAATATCCATATTCACCTTCAAGATAAGCAATGGCGGGAAGAATTCTTCGTTTATCTTTTAAAATGGCTTCTGCCATTTGAACAAGGGCAGCAGCCGGTGCATAGTAAGCACTCCCATTTCCTAACAATTCAACGATTTCTCCTCCCCCTTTCCGGGTTCGGTCTACAATTTCTGCTAAACGTTCAGGAGAAATCAACTTTTCAAGCGGAATTCCACCTGCATAGGAATATCGAATGAGAGGAACCATATCATCTCCGTGTCCCCCTAATACAAATCCTGAGACATCTTCTACGGAGAGGTTTAATTCCTGTGCGACAAATGTTCGAAATCTTGCGGTATCCAATACCCCTGACTGACCAATGACGCGATGTTTGGGAAAGCCAGAAGTACGGTATGCTTCATAGGTCATTGCATCGACAGGATTTGTAAGAACCAAGATGATGCAATCCGGAGAAATTGCAACCACCTGTTTGGTAACCGATCGGATTACTTTCGCATTGGTGCTCACAAGATCATCTCGACTCATTCCTGGCTTGCGAGCGATTCCAGCTGTGATGATCACAAGATCGGAATTGGCAGTATCCTTATAATCACTGGTACCCACTACATTCACATCCGCCCCGAGGACAGGCGTTGACTCAAGCATATCAAGTGCTTTTCCTTTGGTTGGTTTATCGACTTGAGGAATATCGAGCAAGACAACATCGCCTAGTTCTTTTTGTGCTAACAAAAAGGCTGTTGTTGATCCAGTAAATCCGGCACCAATTACAGAGATTTTTTTTCGTCGAACAGCCATGGGATTCACCTTTCTTTATAAGTTTTCAATGAGATGGTTGGCAAACTCCGAACATTTTACTTTTGTTGCCCCTTCCATTAAGCGTGCAAAGTCATAGGTGACCGTTTTTTGACTGATGGTTCGATTCATTGCCTCTACAATTTGGTCAGCTGCCTCCTGCCAGCCCAAATATTCCAACATGAGAACGCCTGATAAAATCACCGATCCCGGGTTCACCTTATCTTGCCCTGCATATTTGGGTGCAGTACCATGTGTGGCTTCAAAGACAGCGTGCCCTGTGTGATAATTAATATTTGCACCCGGCGCAATGCCAATTCCCCCAACTTGAGCTGCTAATGCATCCGAAATATAGTCGCCATTTAAGTTTAGGGTGGCAATTACATCATACTCCGCTGGACGGGTCAAAATCTGCTGCAAAAATGCATCAGCAATCACATCTTTGACGATAATTTTTCCTTCTGCTTCTGCCTCCGCTTGTGCACGATTAGCGGCTTCAGTACCATCCTTTTCTTGAATTCGATCATACTGAGCCCATGTAAAGACTTGGTCTGCATAATCCCGTTCAGCTACTTCGTATCCCCAGTTTTTGAAGGAACCCTCAGTAAATTTCATGATGTTTCCTTTATGTACCAATGTCACACTTTTCCGTTTATGATTGATCGCGTACTCAATCGCCGCCTTCACTAACCGTTCTGTTCCTTCCTGTGACACGGGTTTGATCCCAATTCCCGAGCTCTCTGGAAAGCGAATTTTCTGAACCCCCATCTCATCCTGTAAAAAACGAATGACCTTCTGTACTTCTTCCGATCCAGCTTCCCATTCAATGCCAGCATAAATATCTTCTGAGTTTTCACGAAAGATAACCATATCTACATCTTCTGGTCTTTTGACGGGAGAAGGAACGCCTTTAAAATAGCGAACAGGTCGAAGACATACATACAAATCCAACTCTTGCCGTAACGCAACATTGAGCGAACGAATTCCGCCTCCTACCGGTGTGGTCAGTGGACCTTTTATCGCCACCAAATATTCTCGAATGGTATCCAGTGTTTCCTGCGGCAACCATTCCCCAAATTGACGATACGCTTTTTCGCCCGCATATACTTCCTTCCAAACGATTTTTCTTTTTCCTTTATATGCTTTTTCAACAGATGCGTCTAATACTCTACTTGCTGCAGCCCAAATGTCCGGCCCAGTCCCGTCACCTTCAATATAAGGAATTACAGGTTGATCAGGGATTTGCAACTTTCCATTCTCAATAATTATTTTTTCACCCGCTGTCATTGGTCGTCTCCCTTCTAAATTTTATCCATTTATCTTTGTTCGATGGGTGTATAAACTTGCTTTTGTTCTCCAACATATTTTGCCCGCGGACGAATCAAGCGGTTATCTTCGTATTGTTCTAACACATGAGCAGTCCAACCCACCACTCGACTCATCGCAAAAATGGGCGTGTAGAACTCTTCGTTTAAGCCTAAATATTTATAGACTGATGCCGAATAAAAATCAACATTTGGTTTCAGCGATTTTTGTTCGTTCATCAGCTTTTCGATCTGTAGTGACATCTGATACCACAACGATTCTCCCGATTTCTCACTCAGTTGACGTGACATTTCACGCAAATGCTTTGCTCGTGGATCCCCATTTTTGTATACACGATGACCGAATCCCATAATTTTT
>JANWJM010000082.1 GCA_025449475.1 Thermoactinomycetaceae bacterium | reverse complement strand
CCGAGGATGGAATCTCTGCACGAGTGATCAATGCTCGCTTCGCCAAGCCTTTAGACGAGGAATTGCTTCGAGGGTTAGCGGAAGAAAAAATCCCGGTAGTCACTGTGGAAGAAGCGTCGTTGATTGGAGGATTTGGTAGTGCTGTACTCGAATTTTACGAACGCGAAGGTCGAGCAATGAATATCAAACGGTTTGGAATCCCAGACTACTACGTAGAGCATGGTTCAATCGCAGAGCAGCTTCAAGAGGTGGGGCTGACAAGTGAGCAAATCGCCAAACAAATTCGATCGTTTTTACCCGATCAAGTGAAAGCATGAGTGTGAAGTGAAAAAAGAAAGATTAGATCTATTATTAGTCCAAAACAAGTTCTTTGAAAGTCGAGAACAAGCCAAACGAGCCATTATGGCAGGTTTGGTTCAAGTGAACCAAGAAACGGTCTCAAAAGCTGGAGCAAAGGTGGAGATCGATGCCGAGATTAAAGTGAAAAGACCCCTGCATCCGTATGTGAGTCGAGGCGGTTTAAAGCTTGAAAAGGCGATTCAGGTGTTTCACCTTGATCTGCATGAGAAAATCGTCATCGATATCGGGGCTTCGACAGGTGGATTTACGGACTGTGCCCTTCAAAATGGAGCTAAATGGGTCTATGCGGTCGATGTTGGATATGGTCAGTTAGCCTGGAGACTGCGTCAAGATCCACGTGTCATTGTGATCGAACGAACCAACTTCCGTTATATGAAACCGGAGCGGTTAACCAAAGGGACTCCTCAAGTTGCTACCATTGATGTTTCGTTTATTTCCCTGGCACATATCTTTCCAAATTTAACACAAATGCTGGCGGATTGTGGAAGCGTCATCGCTTTGATCAAACCACAATTTGAGGCAGGTCGTCATCAGGTAGGAAAGAAAGGGGTGGTAAAAGATCCGGCGGTGCATCATGAGGTATTGGTTCGCGTCATTGAACTTGCTAAAAGTCATTCCTTTTACTTGAAAGGGCTTTCTTTCTCACCGATACTCGGAAATGCAGGGAATTTGGAGTTTCTGGCTTATTTTAGGCATCAAAAAAATCAGGTCGAGCGGGTTCGGAATCCTCTCCCGCTCATTGACCAGACAATTCGAGAAGCGCATGATAGTTATAAAAAGTCGAAACGATCTGATGATTGATCTGTTCGGCTTCTTTTCATTGTTGCGCTTCTTATGTATAATGTGTGAATAAAGCGAAGTGGGTAAAGGGGGGTATCTGTGGCACGTCCAGGGGATTCGTTTGCACTTATTTTGATTTTAATCATTATTGGCTATTTTTTGGTTCGAAGATGGCTTCCCTTTACCTTCACTGAGTGGCTCACCCAGTCGAAACAAGAGCAAGGTGAGATGGCTGGAGAAGTTCCAAAGTTACTCAAAGAAAATGGGTACGAATTAATCAGTGGAAAACAGAAGATTCCGATGACGATCGAACTAGACGATCAGTCCTATGAAAGCCGGCTGTACATTGACTACATCGTCAAAAAAGAGAATGATTGGTATTTGGTATTTGTTGAGAGACTCCGTAAGCCGTTGAAGAGGTATGGTCCCGGATTACGTGATATGTTTCTCTCTTATTATCTCCTTTATCAGCCGGCTGGTATTCTCTATGTAACAAAAGACCAGCACATTCATGTGATTGAGTTTGATATATCGGTTCAAGCATTTCGAAAGGATTCAAAACAATATTGGTTTTATCTGATTTTCTTTTTGTTGGGGCTCATTTTTTCTTGGTGGAGTCGATAGATATTTGAGGTGGCGAACTTGTTAACTGTTGGAATCATCATCAATCCAGATAAACCCAAAGCACACGATGTTGCACATCAATTGCTTCGTCTCTTGGAAGAAAAGAACGTGAAGGTGTATGTTGAACCCGAAGTCGCGCAACGGTTTGATCGAATTGAAATTCGTTTATCTAGAGAACAATTTCCTCAATATGTCAAGCTCGTTTTTGTGATTGGTGGAGATGGAACCTTACTTGGGATTGCACGCCGATTTGCGCCTTATGATATCCCTATTTTAGGGATCAATGTTGGCTATTTGGGTTTTCTATCCGAAGCAGAACCGGAAGATCTATCTGTGGCGGTTGATCGACTTATTCGGGGAGATTATTATATAGAGAAGCGTTTGATGTTGGAAGCGGAATTAATACGAAAAGGAAAAGTCATTCAGCAGGGAATTGCTCTAAATGATGTTGGGATTGCGAAAGGTTCATTTAGTCGAATGATTGGCTGCGCAATCTATATGGACCATATGTTCGTCGGCGAGTATTCGGGGGATGGGGTGATTATCTCCACCCCAACTGGTTCAACGGCCTATTCTCTTTCCTGTGGTGGTCCTATTGTTTCGCCTGATATTCAAACCATTTTGTTGACGCCCATCTGTCCGCATACCCTCACTTCTCGTCCCATGGTTTTACCCGCTGAATCGGTGTTAGAGGTGAAAGTTTCTGCGCATCATACAGAAATGGGTGTAACCATTGATGGACAATTGGGCTACGATTTAAAATCGGGTGATATTGTACGCATTCGTCGTTCCCATCATCGTACGTTGTTGGTCAAATGGCGAGAACGCTCTTTTTTTGAAGTGGTGAGAAAAAAATTACAAGGGGAAGGTGTGAGCGAGAGGTAAGGTGAACAGAATGAAGGCGCAACGCCATATCAAAATTCGCGAGATTATTGCTAATCAAGATATCGAAACCCAAGATGAATTAGTGGATGAACTCCGAAGAGCGGGTTATCCAGTTACACAAGCTACGGTTTCGAGAGATATTAAGGAATTGCATTTGGTAAAAGTAGCGACTGAACAAGGAGTTTATAAATATTCATTACCGGCGGATCAACGTTTTAATCCTTTACAGAAGTTAAAACGTTTGTTACAGGATTCATTTGTGGGAATTGAGCATAGTGGCAATCTCATTGTATTGAAAACACTTCCTGGAAATGCTCATGCAGTCGCTTCTCTTCTGGATCATTTGGATTGGGAGGAGACAATTGGCACAATCGCTGGAGATGATACCATCTTGATTATTTGTCGTGAGAATACAAATGTAAAAGAAATCGTTCAGCGTTTTACTGACATGTTGTAGGAGAAGATGCTGATGTTAAGGGAATTAACCATCCGTCAATTCGCAATTATCGATCAACTAAGTATCGACTTTGATCGAGGATTCCATGTTCTAACAGGAGAGACAGGTGCTGGGAAGTCGATTCTCGTTGATGCTTTGGGGTTAGTGATGGGAGGACGAGCATCTTCCGAATATGTTCGGCATGGTGCGAAAAAGGCAGAAATTGAAGCCTTGTTTGAAGTCGATCGGGATGATTGGATTTGGACTCAACTTGAAGATTGGGGAATTTCCAGCGAACAAGCAGATATCTTAATTCGTCGGGAGATTACGTCAAATGGGAAGAGTACCTGTCGCATCAATGGACGACTGGTCACGGTTTCGATGTTGAAGCAGATTGGTCCCAAACTGCTTAATATCTGTGGGCAGCATGAACATCAGTCTCTCTTGGATGTAGAAGAACATTTGGAATGGTTGGATGAATTTGCTGGGAAAGAAGTTCTTGAAATCCGGTTAAAATATCAAGAAAAGTATCGTCAATATCGACGGATTGAAAAAGAATTAGCCTCTCTCCATCGGAGTGAAGAGGAGATCAATCAACAAATTGATTATTATCAATTTCAACGAGATGAGATCGCAGCCGCCGCTTTAGAAGCAGGAGAAGAAGAAGAACTGAGGCAGGAAAGAAATCGGCTAGCTCATATGGAAAAATTAATGTCCCACACAAGCCTAGCTTATGAATGGCTCGAAGGGGAAGGAAAAGGACTTGACTTAATGGGACAAGCAATGGCGCAAATCGAGGAGGTTGCGCGGATTGATGAGTCGATGCAAGAAATATCCGAGGGAATCCAATCTTCATTTTATCAATTGGAAGAAGTGGTTCGCCGATTGGGAGATTATCGAGATACACTCGAATTTGATCCGGAGCGTTTACATGCAGTTGAAGAGAGGCTGCATGTGATTGAACAATTGAAAAGAAAATACGGAAAGTCAATTCCGGAAATTTTAGCATATCAACAAACCATTGAACGGAAACTCGAGCAATTAACTTCCATCGACACCAGCAAAGCTGAACTGATTGAGCAGCATGATCAACAATTGAAAGAGTGTCAGCGTTTAGCCGAGGAGCTCACCAAACGAAGAAAAAAAGCGGCACAACAATTGGAGACACAGGTTGAAAAGGAATTAAGTGAGTTGAATATGGGCTCCACTGTCTTTCATGTCGCGTTTTTTCCAACAACGATGCGCGATGTTCAATTGGGGGAGACAGGACAGGATATGATTGAATTTCAAATTGCTCCCAATCCGGGAGAACCGCTTAAACCACTAAATAAAATCGCTTCGGGTGGAGAGTTATCACGAATTATGCTAGCTTTGAAGTGTATCTTTATCCATCACCATCCCGTTCAGACCATGATCTTTGATGAGATTGATACGGGTGTTAGTGGAAGAACGGCACAAGCAATTGCAGAACGCATCGCGCTACTCGCCAAAAAAAATCAAATCCTGTGCGTTACTCATCTCCCCCAAGTGGCTTGTATGGCCGATCTTCACTATTATATCTATAAAAAAGCTAAAGATGATAAGACAAATGCCTTTGTGCAAAAATTAGGTCAAGAAGAGCGAACTTTGGAGCTGGCAAGAATGCTGGGGGGTGTAGAGGTGACGGAGAAGACAAAGCAACACGCAGAGGAAATGCTATATCTGGCTGAGAAAGTAAAAGATGGTTAATCCATGACGAATAGGAAGCATTTGTTTAACATAAAAGAAGTCTACCATGGACATCTTAAAGCTAAGCTACCATACGGTGGGTGGATAGACGGGAAGCTCTGGAGAGTGGTAGATATTGCAGAAAAAGAGATGGATTGGTATTCTTCTAGTGCTTCTTATCGTATTGGTCAATTCCAACGGAACTTTTCGTCAATTTATCAATGTTCCATCTGAGATTCGTCTGTTTCAAGGAGATAAAAAGAAGATCCATTTCCCATTTCCAGTCTCGGCAACTGCCGAAGTGATGGATCCCCACATTATTCATGTGAATGGTTCCTTTTTGTCTCATGTTCCGATTGAAAGAAATCAATCGCTTGCTATTCAATCGCAAAACATCGGCAAAACGCGGCTGACCTTAAAACTGTTTGGGAAACTCCCCATTAAACAACTCGAGGTCAGTGTATTACCACGCGTTTATGTCATTCCAGGCGGTCAATCGATTGGGATCAAAGTTCGATCAGCAGGAGTGTTAGTTGTTGGACATTATACCTATTCCAATCAAGTGAAGCAAGTTATCCAAGTCGGCGATTATTTGCTGAAAATCAATAATCGACCCATTCACAGCATTTCTGAGGTATCACAAGCTGTGAAAGAAGCAGGTGAAAAGAAGAAGAGCATCATCATTACCTTGATGCGTGATGGCAAGATTAAGCGGGTTTCGCTTCGTCCTTATTATGACGCAAAAGAAAAATCATACCGTTTAGGTTTGTATATTCGTGATTCAGCAGCAGGTGTGGGGACTCTTACTTTCTATGATCCCAAACATAAGGTTTACGGTGCTTTGGGGCATATGATCACCGATGTGGATACCGGTCAACCGATTCGGATCGGGGATGGAAAGTTAATCCATTCAAATGTCACATCGATCCAAAAAGGGACATCTGGAGAACCTGGCGAAAAACGAGCCATCTTTTTTGATGAGAATCGAATCCTGGGCAACATCACGAAGAATACCCCTTTTGGTGTCTTTGGGAAAATTCTGCGTATGCCTGGACAGGGATTAACCAATAAATTGATGCCTGTCGCTTTTGCAGATGAGGTGGAAGAAGGTCCAGCGAAAATACTAACCGTGATTGAGGGGCAAAAGGTAGAGGAATTCCAGATTGAAATTATGCATGTGATGAAGCAAAAGCATCCCGCAACAAAGGGGATGATCATTAAAGTAACGGATCCACGTCTTTTAAATAAGACAGGTGGGATTGTCCAAGGGATGAGTGGTAGCCCTATTCTTCAAAAAGGAAAAGTTGTGGGTGCAGTGACTCATGTCTTTGTCAATGATCCTCGCTCAGGATACGGGACATTTATTGAATGGATGTTACAAGATGCAGGAGTTATTCAAAAACAGAAAGGCTCTCTACTAAAGAGGGCCATTTCTTTTGTTATTTTGCAGGAAAAAGCAGAATAATAGCGAAAGTATTATATAATTTCAAATATAAATATTTTTATGATTGGGTTCTTTTTGACTTCCTTTTTTATCTATTTTTCAGGAAAATTGGTATGAAGAGAAGGAAGCATTTTTGTGGATGTCGAATCAAGAACATATCAGGCATGTCTCGGAATGATTAGGAGGGTTTGTTTTGGAGAAACATCGTGTGATTTTGGCGGATGATAATCGTGAATTTGCTGAACTGTTGAAAGAGCATCTATCCAATCAAAAAGATATTGAAGTCATTGGAGTAGCCTATAACGGAGGAGATGTGATCGAACTTTTAAAACAGCGAAATCCAGATGTACTGGTATTGGATATCATTATGCCCCATCTGGATGGCTTAGGGGTACTTGAGCAGATTCAAATGATGAATCTTCAACCCAAGCCAAAAATTATCATGCTGACTGCATTTGGTCAAGAAAGTATCACGCAACGGGCTGTAGAGTTGGGGGCTACCTACTACATTTTAAAACCGTTTGATATGGAAGTTTTGACTGAACGGATTCGTCAAATGTGTGGAGATCGCCTCTCCTCGCAACAAGTAAGCAATCATCGGACACCACCCCTGCATAAGCAGAATAATCTGGATGCCAATATAACAAATGTTATCCACGAAATTGGTGTTCCCGCACATATCAAGGGATACCTTTACCTTCGGGAAGCGATTATGATGGTGTACAAAGAGGTGGACTTATTAGGAGCCATTACAAAATCTCTCTATCCACGAATTGCGGAAAAGTTTCATACAACACCCAGTCGAGTGGAGCGAGCGATCCGACACGCAATCGAAGTCGCTTGGAGCCGAGGAAATATGGATTCAATCCGCAATCTGTTTGGCTATACGATCAATGTGACCAAGGCCAAACCCACCAATAGCGAATTTATTGCGATGGTGGCGGATAAACTTCGCATCGAACATAAAGTAGGATAGAAGTATAGAAAAAAGTGTATGAGCACACTCATACACTTTTTTCTATGGTTTTTATCATATTATTCTTATAAAATAGTAAATAAATAATAGTATGGGAATCAGCACAAGGAGGGGTGTCTCTCTCCTCGATGATCTAGCAGAGATGAAATATTAAGAGAATTATCAATCGCTATTCATTTTGATTGGAGGGGTCATAAAAGGTATTCGGGCTTTCGGATATTCAACACTAAATGGAATGCGTGATAAAATGTCACATTTAAAAGCGAGACGGGAATGGACGCTCCCGATTACAAGACAAGGTAATCATCGAGGATTCGAATCCCGAACTATCTGAAGGGGAATATTTTTTTGCATGTGTAATTGTATTTGCGTTATTCTAGTCTTTTTATACTTATTCATATAAAATGATAGATAGAATCAAAAGATTGTTATGAAAACTTGACTCTCTGTTGAGAAGGGAGGACTTTTTATGAAAAAAGGCGATTCAGATGTTCTTCGCTTTATACTCTTGATTCCAGGAAAGATCAATAAGCAATTTGTCAACTATTTAAGTAATTTTGCCGCGCTTCCATTCTGTTTTTTCGTTATGTTTGTAGTCAATATTGTGTTTTGGTTGGTAGTCGGATGGGCGAGTGGCATGTTTGAACAGATGGAGACATTGCTCTATGCTGGTTTAAGTGTAGGATTTGTCACGGGGTTGGCGGGTGTGATCGTCTACTATCAGGATCGAAGATCAGCAACTTTTGGGGACTCCCGCTTCGCAACCTTTCCAGAGTTGAAAAAAGCAGGATTACATGGTTCCAACGGAATTGTCTTTGGAAAGATGAAAGATAAATTAATTGAGAAGCCTCCCAGTGTTGACGGACACGTGTTGGTGTGTGGGGGATCCGGTATGGGTAAATCGAAGAGTGTGGCGATCCCGACATTGATGCGCTGGGAAGGTGCAGCCATCTGTGTTGATATCAAAGGAGAATTATCCGATGTCACAAGAAAACTTCGTCCGAAAGGGAAGACATATGTCTTCAACCCCACTTTAGAAGATTGTGCGCAGTTTAATCCGATTGAGAATGTCAAGAATGCACAAGGTGCACAACAGATGGCACGAGTACTCATTCCTGAACCGCAAAACTCCAATGACCCTTTCTGGAATCGAACAGCACAAGGGATTTTTTCAGCTGCATTGTTGGAAGGATATTATCGCGGACAAACATTGCAGCAAATCGCTCATTGGTTAATGACAGAGAAGCCAGAAGAAGTGGTTAAACAATTAAGTGAAAGCTTTTATCCGCATGTCGCTACGCTGGCAGGCGTGGGACAATTGCCTGAGAAGACGTTGGGTAGTGTGTTTGGAGAGCTCAAATCACATTTGATGATGTGGGCAACAGATCCGGGTGTGGAACGGAGTACATCGAGGTCCGACTGGACAGCAGCAACACTGGAAGAAGGGGCAACGATCTATCTGAGTGTCCCCGAGCACTTGCTTGTTCAGTACCGTCCTTTATGGACTGTTATCTTTAGTCAAGTGATTGAACATTTATCCCAACGAGAAGAAGGACAAAATCCACCTATTCTCCTCTTGATGGACGAATTCGCACAGCTTGGTCAGATTCCCAAATTTAATGAGGCACTCTCTACCCTTCGTAGCCGAAATGTGCATATGATGATCTTTATTCAGTCGATGTCGCAACTTGATGAGATCTATGGGAATAATGGGCGGAAAATTATTAGTGATAACTGTCGCTATAAGCTGATCTTGGGTGCGAGTGATGTTGATACACAGAAATATTTCAGTGAATTGTCCGGACAGAAAACGGCGCAAAGTGTATCGGATGATTTTAAACGGGATTTATCACAGAGAAGATACTCAGAACAAGGTGTTCCGCTTCTTCGTCCTGAGGAGTTTGGCAAATTGAAGAAGCCTATTCTCTTTAGTTTCCGTAGCTATCCAGCCGAAGTTGACCAAGTGTGGTATGATACGGACCCTGTCCTGAAAAGTGCTGTGAAAGGCCAAAGCACAAAAACGTCGAAAATATTCCACAGGAAGAAGAAAGAGAAAAAAGTTGTTGGTTCAGAGTTTACCCTTTGACAGAAATCCACAGCAGAATGGCTGTGGATAATTTTTATTCATTAGGGATTGAGAGAGTTTTGTTAACAAAGATGAATTTGAACAATTAAAATTGAAAATGCTTTCATAAATAACTGTTCATCAAATTTATTTTGTACTATAATAAAATTATTATTTCATCAACAATCATGGTAAGTTT